>SHVL01000068.1 GCA_009694305.1 Thermoleophilia bacterium | reverse complement strand
GCGGCGAGCACTGCGAGGGAGAACCCTGCCGTGGTCAGGTGGTGCTTTGTGAGGTGATTCCCTGTCATGGCCGCACACTCTGGATCGGCGCGCATCCCGCGAAGCTTGAGCGGCCCGGGGCAACCGAGGAATCGCAAGCACGGCGACGACCCGGTTGGATGCTGATCCTCATATCCGATGGGACGTCGGCAACGGCTGCGTAGCCGTTCCTGTCCACATTTCCGTACATCTCTCGCGTCCCCGAGCGTGCAGGAATGTTGCTTGAGAAGATCCAGACCTGAGAACTGCGGAACAGCTCGCCGCCCAGCGCGTTCCGGCGGCACAAGTCTCATTTTGATTCGAGTTCTAACACTCAGGTACTTGAAGCCGGTGTCGACTGCGAGTGTCACGATCACGGCGTCGGGGCCGAGGCGCTCTGAGAGTCGGTGCGCGCCGACGACGTTCGCGCCGGTCGAGATCCCGACGAAGACTCCCTCCTCCCGCGCGGGCCTATCCGTCATCTCGATTGCGTCTTCGTTCTCGATCGGCTCGAGATGGACGACCTTCTCCGGGTCCCAGTGCGGCGTCACGAAGCCCGTCAAACCCTGGATCAGAAACGGGCCCTTCGTACCACCGCTGATCGCGGTGGAATCCGCTGGTTCGTGTGCCTGGATGAATACACCGTGGGGCTTGAGCGCATCCGAGACACCCATCAGGGAGCTGGCTGTTCCCATGCCGTGGCAGAACGCAGTCACGCGGCCTTCGGTCTGCTCCCAGATCTCGCGCCCGAGCTTGTCGCGATGGTCGGGGATGATGTAGGGGCTGTTGAACTGATCGGTGGCGTAGTGCCCCGGGATTGCGGCGAGTTCACCGGCGCGGGCGACCATGTTCTGAATGTCCTGGGCCGTGACTTTCGGGCGTCCCTCCGCCGACGGCACGATGTCGATCTCAGCGCCGAGCGCCCGCATCAGCTGGAACCGCTACTCGGTGAAGCAGTCGGCCATCACGACCAGAGCGCGATAACCTTTCGCGCTACAAACGAGCGCGAGCGCGGGACCGGTGCTCCCACCCGTGTACTCGACAACCGTGTCACCCGGCGAAAGCAGCCCGTCACGCTCAGCCCCCTCGATCATCGCACGTGCCAACCGGTCCTTCATCGAACCTGTCGGATTGCGGTTCTCGAGCTTCAACCACAACACAGCGCCATTCAACGGCGAGCAACGACGCAACCGTACAACCGGGGGGTGTTCCCGATCGCCTCGAGAATCGACTTCACCCCGCTATCGTGGCAAACCCGCTTCCACGCGACAAGCCGCACACGCGCCGAACCCTGCAATCCGACAGCGGCGTCAGACCGAGCGACGAGTACACACCCGCGTGCGACACTTCCCTCTGCGCGGCTCTCGTCGTCGGGCCGACACGATTCGCGGGCGGTGCGACTCGCGGGCGTCTTGGTTCCCGGGCTGCCACTACCCTCTCTGGATGAGCAGCGCTTTCGTACCCGGGAACCGTCACACCGACGGGTTCGGTGCCCGCGCCCTCGCGCGCACGGTGCCGTCAACGAGGTGGATGTCGGCGAGGTACTTGTCGGCGGGGCACTCGTCGGCCTCAGCGCTGCGTTGCCGCAGGTCGTTGTCGTATCGCCCATCGCCGCACCGCGGGTCGTGGCGAGGCTCGCCGAGGTGTGCGGTCGCCGCAGGAGAATCCCGCGCCCGGAACTTGTTGCGACCGTGACAACGCCTATGCCGAGGCGGATGCCACTGACCATGCGTGTCGCCGCACCCGTGCCCGGCCTCGCCTCTCCGGGAGCCCGGTACTGCGGGTCGCAGAGATCCCCGCTCGCCGTCCACGAGGCCTCCGTTGAGCCGCAGCTGCACATCGCGGAAGCCTGCGCCGAGATCGAAGCTGTACAGGCGCTGGAGGTGCCAGAGAAGGTGCGAGACGTGAGCAAGCAGGTGCATCAACGGGTGGGGCAGGGCACGACCTTCGGGGGTGCCTCGGCCGTCGTGCGACAGCCCGTCGGAGTCGTCGGAGTCGTCGGAGTCGTCGGCGCTACAGGTGACCCACGCCGTGGCGGTCACGGGATCGTCGTCTCGTGATCACGATTCGGCCCGCCGAACCAGGCGATTCGCTGTCTCTCGTGGAGCTCGCGAGCGAGATTGGCCGCGAGGACGGCTCGTGGCTGCTGACGACGGAGGAGTGGCGAAGCGTCGCCGACGAACGGCGCTACCTGCGAGCCGTGCGTCGTCACCCCGATGCGGCCGTCTTCGTCGCCGAGGAAGGCGGGCAGATCGTTGCGAGGCTGTCGCTTTCCCGTGACACCCATCCAGCAAGTCGGCACGTCGGCGACCTCGGGCTGATGGTCGCTTCGAATCACCGTCGTCGAGGCCTCGGCAAGGCGTTGCTCGACCAGGCGGTCGTGTGGGCCGAGAGTGTCGGCATCGACAAGCTCGAGCTCCACGTCTTTCCCTGGAATACGCCTGCGATCGCGTTGTACGAGTCGTTTGGCTTCGAGCGCGAGGGTGTGCGGAAGAGACAGTATCTGCGCGACGGTGTGCCCGTTGACGCAATCCTGATGGCGCTCTGGATCGGTGCTCTCCCGTAGCCGAACGGCTTTCCCTGCACCACTGCTGTCTCTCATCAAGCCAGGATGACGATGGAACCGTGTCGTGACTGTGCCAACTCTGTGCCAACTCTGTGCCGGTGCTTCTGCCGGTAGGACAGTCCGTTTCCCGGTGACGGAGCTGGGGCATCGCCACCGGGATACCGCTTCGTCTGGATGGAGGCCGGTTACGTGTTGATCTCGATGAGCCTTAAAGCACCTTCCGGCTCCTGTTCGAACGCGAGACACGGCACACGGGCGCGACACCGGAGGACGCTTGGCTTGATGCGCTGATCACGCCGAGTCGGATGATCTTCGTGCCCTTGGTGGGCGGCACGAGCCACGCCCCGGCGGAGCACGCCGCCTGGGGGGACTGCGTCAACAGAGGCAACGTTTAGGGCGGTGCGACGGTGGAGCTGGCGCAGGCGAAGGAACGAAGAAGCGCCGGGGGATTGCACCGCGAGATCCAACCCCGAACCTCACGTTTCACCGCCTAAACCCTTTTGAGGGGCAAGATATCTAAGCTCGACGTATCCGCTGAATGTTTTTTTAAGAAAGAAATGGTTCATCATCTGCAACCGGAAGCGCTATGAACTATTTGGCATCCAAAATGAACAGTAAAGGACACCTCTGATGAGCGCTCGCCACCTAGCACGCCCGGCGCATACCACAGCCGTTGCCGCCCTCGTCGCTGCCTTAGGGGTAGCAGGCATTCTCGTGCTCATGTCGCCTAAAGCCAGTGCCAGTGAGGCACAGCCATCAAAAACCGACTCCGGCGTGCAGCCAATTGTCAGGACCGAAGTCAACTGCATCACCTCGTATGCCGCAGACCCGGCCAACAACTACACGAACTACGCGCCGGCGATCGGCGCGCCTGAGGTCGTCGACGCGATCCACAGCGGCCTCCAGCCATGCGCCACCTTCGCCGGGGGTGCGAAGATCAGCAGCAACAAGTTCCAGGTAGCGCAGTACCTGTCACCGACTGTCTACCCGGGACAGATCCAAATGATCATCCAAGGTGGCCCAAATGCCGCCTTCCTTGTCGGAGGTTCTCCAGGTACGCCGGTTCCGTCGTACACCGCCGGCCCGTACGTGGCGCGTTTTAATCCGGCCACAGGTGCACAGATCTGGCGCACCTCTCTTCCGATGGCACCGGGGCAATGGATCGCCGCCCCCAGCGGCGCAGTAGTCAAGGGTGGATGGGTCGATGTTGTAATCGGACCGAAGATCTACAAGCTAAATCCGAATACAGGCAAGATCGCCGCCTCGGTACAGCAGCCGGTCCTCGACGGCGATGCGATCGATGCGAACTTCGATGGCTTCGCCATATCCCCCGACTCCACAGGAACAATCCTGCTGAAGAGTCAGAATCGCTCTACCGGTTGCACGGTTCAGGGCAATCAAGCAATGTCAATGTGCATCGCACAATATGGCCCGCAGCCGGACACCACGGTCGTGGCGATCGATCCGGTGACGCTGGCGAACATCACAGCGATCAAGCTAAGCCAACCGGTGGCCGCGCGGCCCACGCTAGTCGCGAACGGCGGCAACACGGATATGTACCTTGCGGGGGCAACCCGTGGAGTCCGAGTAACTTGGAACCCGAATACCAAGACCCTCCATGAGGACACCAGTTGGCAGCCGCCGTACCTCCTTACCGGGCAGACCGTCGGCGACGCACCGGTCCCGCTTGGCAAATGGGTGATCTTCAACAACAATGCCTCTCCTCCGGTGAAGGCGCCGGGGGTACCAGTCTGCGCCTTTGCAGCGAAGATGAGCAACGCATCCGATGTTCACCGCATCTGCCCGTGGGGAGAGACGATCCCCGCCGGTGAGACCAGCAACGCACCGGCAAGCTTCTCAACCGATCCCCAGAAGAGCTTGATCTTCATGCAGGACATGCTCATTGGTGGAGTCTTCGCCGTCCATCTTGACCAAACCACCGGGCGCATGGCGATTAAATGGAGTCGCCCTGACTGGCGAACCTCCGACTATTTCACTGCGTCCGGGCCGTCGAACAACCGCGTGCTTTCATCGCAGTACCTCAGCTCTAACTTCCCGTCGCAAGTGCAGACTGGAACCTGGACGGAAAGCGTTCTCTGGGTCAACGAGGCGACAGGGAAGACCGTCGCCCAGTCTGCCGTCAACGGTCCGACCGACCTAGCATGGCTGGTGCAGCCAGCTTACGCAGGACGCTGGTACACGATGAGCTTGCGCGGCACGATCAACATCTACAAGCCGCAGAAGTGCTCGACCAAGGGCAGCCGGCCCGTGTCTCCCCCATCAGCCACCATGTGCTCCACGAACTATTCCACTTTGCGACAGCCGATCGCCTCTCCTGCGCCTAGGCCGTAAGGCGTCACGAGGAACGCACGGTTTTCTGCAGCAGTAGATGGTGTTCCGCGCTGGAGCGCCCTGTTCGACGCGACGGTGCAGCTGGCGCGGCCTACTTCGGGCTGGCGCCGCTCGATAGGGTCGAACCTCAGCCGGCGAGAGACCGAGGCACGACGAACTCCTCCAGCTGCCCGCACCCCGAACGAATCTCTTTCCATGTCTCGATTGTGAGTCGGAGCCCGGCAAGCGCCCCCGTCGGGAATGCGTCGGGGCCGGGAGGGGCGAGGATCGTCGCGAGCTCGTACAGCGTGGGGTTGTGGCCGACGAGGAGGATGCGCGTTACGCCCGCGTCTACCGTGCGCAGGCGTTCGAGCAGGGCGTCGGCCGACGTGTGGTAGAGGCCACTTTCGCTCCTCACCTCGAAGTCGCCGAGGCCGCGTCCGACGAGATCGAGGGTTGCCTGCGCGCGAAGCGCGGTCGAGGCGAGGACGAGCTCGGGCCTCACCTCGTGTGCATCGGCCCACCGGGCGATGCGTTTTGCCGCCTTGCGCCCGCGCGGTGCGAGTGGCCGGTCATGGTCGGCGAGGCCGGGGTAGTCCCAGCTCGATTTCGCGTGGCGGAGGAGCCAGAGTTGCTTCACCAGTTGCGCTTCCAGCCGCGCACGAGCGCGACCTGCCCGGGCGTCTCGGGGGAGGGGCGGCCACCGGCGATCCCGGCGCGCAACTCTGCAATCCGGGCAATCGGGTCGTCGCGGTCGAGTCCGTGGCGCATTAGCCAGCAGCCGACCACCGTGCCCGTGCGGCCGACGCCACCCAGGCAGTGCACGTAGGCCGTGCCTCCGTTGGCCCGCGCCTCGTCTATGTCGTCGAGGATCCGCATCACGTGCCCTGCGGTGGGCGTCCCCATGTCGGGGATCGGGTGGGCGACCCTCCGTGCCCCGTGCAGCCACTGCCCGTAGCCGGGAAGTGGATCCGACGGATGGGTGAGATCGACGAGCACGGTGACGTCGTCGCGCTCGAGCGCGACGACGGCCTCCGGCGTCCCGGGGTAGGCGCCCGCGAGCAGGCCGTCACCGACCGCGTAGTGAGCGGGTTTCGGCATCACCGGAGAACCTACACGGCCCCCGGGGGCGGATCTTCCCTGGCCTCCTGGATCGCCTTCCACGCTGCCCGTGCAGAGAAGCCGCGGCGGGCGAGAAACGCGCTCGCACGCCGACGGTCAGCGTCATCGACAAGCGAGCGGCGGCCAAGTGCTTTGCGCGCGAGTGCAGTCTCGTCCTGCTCTGCATACGCCTCGTCGAGAGCGTTCTCGGCATCCTCACCCCGGAGCCCACGGGCCCGCAGCTTCGCCTCGGCCCGGCGCCGGCCGTACCCGCGAGACTGCATTCCACGGGCGAGTTGCCCGGCGAGAGCTGCGTCGTCGAGGTAGCCATACCCGGCAACCCGTTCGATCGCCTCCCGCGCCACGTCGGCCGGGACGTCCCGTGCGGCGAGCTTCCTCTCGATCTCGGCCGCCGACTGCATCTTCACAGCGAGTGATCGGACGACGAACAGTCGTGCGCGCACCCGCGCAAGGGCCATCTCCACAGCGGCACGCCGGGCATCGTCGATCTCGTCGCCGTTACAGACCCCGAGTTCACCGAGAGCCTCCGGCTCGACCCTGAGCCACGCCACTCCGTCGAGCCGCAGGGCGATCGACCGCCGCCGCGTCGTCGCCGTCACAGCGACGTCTGCTGCATCGTGTTCGATCGTCAGCCGTGGCATCCGTCCGAGGCTACTGTGTAGACGCATGGTGGTTCGCGTTCTCCTTCTCACGCTTGCGGCGTTGCTGCTCGGCGGTTGCGGAGGGAAGGGCAACGAGCAGCCTGCGTCGTCGGTCGCGACCGAGACGACCGGGGTCGCGACCGAGACGACCGGGGTCGCGCTCGAAGGGGCCTCCACGGAATCGGCCGTCGGTTCGGCCACGGTCAACGAGACGGCGTTACTCACCGGCGTTCGGGCGGCGCGACACGAGGGCTATGACCGAGTGGTCTTCGAGTTTGCGAACGGTCTCCCGGGATACGACGTGGGATACACCGGGCGGCCCGTGGTCGCGGATGGATCGGGCGAGGAGGTTGCCGTCCAGGGTGCCGCCGTTCTCCGCATCCGGATGGAGCCGGCACTCGACGCCGACCTCACCCTGGAGTCTGCGCCGCGCACCTATACGGGGCCGGCGCGGTTCTCACCCGACGCGGCCGTTGTCGTCGAACTTGTCCGCACCGGCGGCTTCGAGGCCGTGCTGACCTGGGCGGCGGGCATCGGCGGCGAACGACCCTTTCGCGTCACGCGACTCGCCGATCCGCCGCGCATCGTGATCGACATCGACTCCTCCTCGTGATCAGCCGGTAGCCCGGAGTCGCCGCAGACAATCTGTGCGCAAATTGCGGCCTTCCTGTTACGAGCACCCTTGTGCCGGGTCGCGGGTATCCCTATCTTCTCTCTTGCACCGAGCACGGGGCACCTGAGGTTGAAGGCCTCCCGAGCGACCGAAGCGCAAGCGACGGTCGGTCGGGTAGCTGGACGAAGGAGCTACCGACTCGGTGCATTTCTCTGGTCCGGCCGGTGGTCGCCCGTTACGGCGAGCGCCTCCGCGCGGTCATCGAGAACACGGCCAACCGGATCGGGCCTGGCTCAGCTGACGTCGGCGAGGTCCTGCTGAATGCGGTCGAACAGCCAGAGGCCTGTCTCGTCGGCGATCTGCACCTTGTCGAGCTCGAAGTCGGCCTGCGGCCTCTGGAGTCGCAGCCAGTCCCGGCCCGCGTGTCCGGCGTGGAGCAGCCCTGCGAGGAAGAAGCCGTTGAGCCGCAGGTGCTCGATCGCGATATCACTCGGTTGCGAGAGGTCGAGATCGACGAAGACGACGTCCGCCTTGCGCGCCCCTTCGGAGCGAAGCATCTGGTCGATCGTGCCCTGCGGGTCGTCGAGCGGCCCCGAGATGCTCAGGCACGACGAGCTGTCCTCCACATCGACAGCCGAGTCGAGCGTCACGCCGAGAGGTGTAAGCGATCCGTCGGGCTCGGCGATGCCGATCCCGATGTGATCTGCAATCCGCTCGAGCTCGGCTCGGTAGCGCTCGGGCAGGTGGATCGGCCTCTGTGATGCATCGGCGAGCGGCCGGGTGTAGAACACGGTGGCACCGCGACTTTGCGGTGGCGCACCTTCGACGAGCTGTGCCTGCACCATTGCGGGCGGGATGGCACAGAGCTCCACCGCCGCAGCCCGGTACCCCTCCTTCATCTCACCTTTCTGGCTGAACAGATGCGCGCAGCTCGCGCGCCCGAACACGGCGGGTATGCCGCTCTCGATGGCGCGGGCGATGGTGCGCTCGAACATCAGGTCGAACAGACCGAGGCCACGCCAGGCGCGGTCGATCAGGGCCACACCGGTCTCCCCTGCCTCGTCGGCACCGTTGAAGATGAGCGCGTGGTGGCCGACGACCTCACCATCGACCTCCGCGAGGGTGCTACGGACGCTGCCGTCGGCGAGTGCCTGCTCGAGCCAGGTCGGCGAGTAGAAGTGGTGGTGTGCGTAGAGCAGCGAGTAGCCGTGCCAGAGCAGCTCCGAGATACGATCGGCATCGCCCGGCTCGGCGTAGCGAATGACCAGGTGATCCTCCACCTGCGCGCGCGAGAGGCGACGGCCGTCGTTTGCGCCGTCTGCGGGTTGGGCTGCGAGGAGCAGCGGATGCGGAGCGTCCACGTGCAGAATGATGCGCTTTCCCTCGTTCGCGAGATTGATCAGGCGGGCGCCTGTCCCGAGCTCCTCCGTGACCTCGAGGCCCGTCGGCATGGGCCCGTACGGCCCGCCTGCCCGCCGCAGCGGCTTGCCCCAGTCATGCACGTTGACCGTCACACCCGTTGCGTCGAGCTCCAGCTCCAGCTCGATGTCGCCGTCACCACGGCCCTCGTACGACTCGGTGACGCTGAACTGCAGGAGCGCGGCCACGAGTGTCTGCACCCGGGTGCGATCTTCCTCGGCCATGCCGGCCTGCTGCGTAAAAGAACGCACGAGGTCAACGCCAAGGTCTACCGCTGACGGCGAGGCGGGAAGCGTGAGCGAGACACGTCCGAGCATTGGAAAAATATACCGGTTGGCAGCCCGGAGGCCGGGGCTCAGTCGCGCGGGAGAGGGGTGGTGGGCGACGGCGAGCCACCGTCGCCTACGAGGATCACGATCGGGATTGGGCGTGTCGTCCGTCGTGCATAGCCCGCATATCCCGCATGCGTCTTGGTGATCATCGGCCAGAGGCGGCTGTGCTCGTCGGAGGTGGCCTCGCGCGCCTGCACCGGTTGCGGCTGCGCGCCGATCGTGATCGAGGCGCGTGGATCGGCAGAGAGGTTCAGCCACCAGGCAGGAGGGGTGTCCTCTCCACCGTTCGAGGCGACGATCACGATGGTGTCTCCGTCCTCGAAATACGTCAGCGGCGTTGTTCTCAGATGGCCCGACCGGCGACCGGTGGTCGTCAGCAACAGCACCGGCATCCCTGCAACACGGCCGAGCACGCGTCCGCCGGTGAGCCGGTAGATCGCGCGGTGGCTGCGGCCCATGGCCCTGATGGCGGCGGGCCGGAGCGTCATCGGCGGCGCTACGTGGGAGCGGCGACCGCGTTGGCCCGTTGGCGCGCCGGCCGGGCTTCCAGTTGGTCAACGTAGGCCACGACGCCTGCGGGGATCTCGGTGAGCTCGCCGGTACGGGCGAAGCCGAGCACCGAGCCGATGATGATGTCCGCAATCGAGAATGCGTTTCCGACGAGGTAGTCCGCGTCGCGAAGCGCAGCCTCGATCACCGCCGTGGCCGCAACGAAGCGGTCGGTCGCAAGCTCGATGATCCCGGCGTCCGGCTCCCGGGAGTCGCTCCAGAGCTGGCGTGCGATGTCCATCAGCGCCCCCTCCACGTCGGTCATCCCGAAGAAGCACCACTGGTACTGGAGTGCGCGCTCGTGGGAGCCGAGGGGGGCGATCAGGCCTGCGTCGAGGTTCTGGTCGGCGATGTGGAGGACAAGGGCGCCCGACTCGAACACGGGGCCGCCTTCCTCCTCGAGCACGGGTGATTTCCCGAGCGGATTGAGCTTGCGGTATTCGGGTGTCTGCTTGACCTCGCCGGAGATAACGGTCAGGTCGAAGGGGACGCCGAGCTCCTCGAGGAGCCAGAGCACGCGGGTCGAGCGGGTCCGGGGCTGATGATGAAGTCTCATGCGTCAATCCTAGCCGGATACCGTGGCCCCGGGAGTGCGTGTGTGATGGGTGGCGGTTGTGATGCTACGTTCTTCGCCGCCGCCTACAACGGGCCAGGAACCCGCGGTACGATATGGCACCTGCGCCTGGAACGCGACCCGCCGTGCCGTGAGGTGACCGACACCCGCCACGCACAGCACAATGCCGAGAGCCCACCGGGCAGCGGGCGGCGGGCGGCGGTTCGTACTCGTGCCTCGCCCGTGCTCATGATGGCCTCTCGCGTTGAGACCTAGCTTCGCTCGCAATCCTGCCCTGTTCCGCGGCTCTTCAATCTGTTTGGGTCAGGTCAATGCCCACTGCTAAGAACTCGAATCAGAATGACGGTTCGTCGCTGGGGCGTGATGGGCGAGTGCGATGCGAGGACGCAGGGAGCCGCAGATATGGGACATATCCGGGCGACCGAGGACGAAGCAGCGTGCCGCCCAGCGCGTTTTGGCGGCACAAGTCTCAT
>SHVL01000067.1 GCA_009694305.1 Thermoleophilia bacterium | reverse complement strand
CGGCGGCATGAACGGCCACTTCGAGCTCAACGTCTACATCCCGCTGATGGCGCGCAACCTGATCCAGTCGATCACGCTGCTCGCGAGCGCCTCGCGCCTGCTGGCCGAGAAGTGCGTTGACGGCATCGAGGCGAACCGGGAGCAGTGCGAGAGCTACGCGGAGCGTACGCTCTCGGCGGCGACGGCGCTCAACCCGTACATCGGCTACGACAGGGCGTCGGAAATCGTGAAGGCGGCCGCTGCGAGCGGGCGCTCACTGCGGGATGTCGCCCGCGAGGCCGGTGTGGAGGAGAGCGTGCTCGACGAGGCGCTCGACTACCACAAGATGGCGAAGCCCAACGGCTGACGGTCTCCCGGTGGCTCGGACCCGGGAGACCAGCGCCGCTCTTGACCCCAGAGAGCACGCCGCTAGGGTTAGTCAAGGCAACCGCGACCGACTCTGGTCGCGTCAGGGGGAGGAGAACACAAGATGAGAGGCACGATCAAGCTGGGCGTGATCTTTGGCGCGCTCGCAGTCATTCTCGTAGCGACGGTCGGTTCAGCGCCTGCGGCGTCGAAGGGCAGTTGGAGGTTTTCGCCGACGATAGATGCGCCCTGGGCGAACTACGGACCGGGCCAGAGCAGGAACTCGCTGACGGCCGCATGGGGTCTCTGTCGCGCAAATCCATTTACGACCGATTCGCCGTTTGCATCGCTGTCCGCAGGCGAGGTGGACGCGATAGTTGGTGACCCGATCAACAACACGGGTGCTCCCAACAACGGGTGCTCGACCCCGCAGAACGAGACCACGATCGCCGTCAATCCCACGAACCCGGACAATCTCGTCGCCGGTGCAAACGACAATCGCGTCGTCTCGCCCCGAACCGGTCTGAACGACGGTAGCGGGTGGGCGTACGCGTCAACGAATGGTGGCGTGACCTGGGCGAATGTGCAGCTTCCCGGCCTCACGCTCCAGACCGGCGGCAAGGGCGTGTTCAAGAAGATGGACGCGGCCGCCGACCCGGTGATCGCGTTCGGTCCCGACGGGACCGCGTATTACGCGAACATCGTGTTCAACCGTGCAACGCCGGCGTCAGGCATCGCCGTAAGCGTTTCCGCGGACGGCGGCCTCACGTGGAGCGAGCCGAATATGGTGTCGTACTCCGACGCGGGGAACTTCCTCCACGACAAGGAATGGATCGCAGCGGGGAAGGATGGCCGCGTCGTCGTGACCTGGACGCGGTTCAACCTGGGGCCACACCGTGCCGGATACCTCGAGTCGCCCATCGTTGGTGCGATCTCGTACGACAAGGGCAAGACCTGGAACCGGCAGAGCTTCCCGGTCTCCGACAAATCCCGCCCGTACAACCAGGGTTCGCAGGTCGCCTTCGCGCCAAACGGCGACCTCTACGTTGCCTACGAAGCTACCGATCCAGAAACCGGGTACCGGACTGACTCGCTGGTCCTTGCCCGCTCGACGGACGATGGACGGAGCTTCGAGCAGGCGTCCCTGGCTCGCGTCTACGACGACCGCGACTGTTATCCCGTATACAACGGGCGGCAGACGCTCACCAACATGCACTTCCGGCTGAACAGCTCCCCGTCGATGAGCATCGATCCGCGAACAGGTCGGATCGCAATCACCTGGGCCGATCAGCAGGGCTCGTACAACTGCGGGACGCCGGGCGGCACTGCGTTCGCTGCAAACGGGACGACCGGCAACACGACGAAGCTGGTGCACGGTACGTGGGGCTCCTGGTCCGGCGTTATCCCGGTAGCGGGTGGAAGCACGACCGATACGGTGTTTCCGTCCGTCGCGGTCGGGGGTGGCAAGGTTGTCGTCTCCTTCTACACGCGGCAATACGCAACGACCACGGACTCTGTTGTGTGCAACGTGAAGATTCCGGACGATCCCCTCACGGCCGTCACGTCTGCATCGATCAAGGAATACACGGCGCGTTCAGTGTGCCTCGACTACGCAGCGAGGGCGCTGACAGTGGGCAGCAACAGCTGGGGTGCTCCAAGGCGACTGACATCGGAGAGTTCGAATCCGTTCATCCAGTTCGCAAATGGGGCGTTCATCGGCGATTACTCCCAGGTCGCGGTTGGCAGCGATGGGGTCGCCCACGCTGCTTGGACCGACTTCCGCGGAAATCCCGGTGTGTCGGCTCCAAACCAGGATGTTGTAGTCGCAAACTTCGCTCCATAGCGGAAGGACACCGGGGAAGGAGCGCTGCGCGCGCTCCTTCCCCGGCACCGCTTGATTCTGACGCGGATGTCCCTGACTGAACGCGGAGGGCCGGCACTGCCGGCCCTCCGCTGTTCTGTGGGCGTCGCCGCACCCGAACGGGTGCTCAGCGAGCGACGTGGAGTTGTTGCTCTTCACCCGTCCCCGAGCCTCGCGTCCGACGGCGAGATTACGTCGCGCGGTTGTCTCAGACGGTGCTACTGGAGGCCGTACGGGTCCTACCCACAACGGTAAGGCCGGACATGTCCCTTCCGGGAGCGAGCACAACGACCGTTCGCCCGCGGGCGTAAACACGCAGTGTTATGACCGTCCTAGTACGCGACGACGCCGAGCCCTGAATCGGCAGCGTGCTTCTGCTCGTCGGCGCGGTAGCTCGACCGCACGAGCGGCCCGGCGAAGACGGAGCCGAACCCGAGCGCCTCGCCCTGCTCGCGCAGCCAGCGGAACTCGTCGGGGTGCACCCAGCGGTCGATTGCCGCCTGCTTGCTGAACGGCCTCAAATACTGGCCGATCGTGACGACGTCGGCGAGGAGAAAGACATTCGACGGAGGCGGGCAGGCCCAAGCGCGAGATGTCTCAAAGACCAGGCCCGCACCGAGCGGGCAATGGCTGTAATCTGGCGATGGTTCGAGGATGATGGCTTTGACAGACCGGCCGATCGATCTCGCCGCAATGGAGCGGCGTCCACATCGGTACGGAAATAGGGAGAGGTAGGAGGGTTTAGATGACACGAATTGCGATTGCGTTCGCAGCGCTTCTGGCGGCGGCGGTCATGGCGCTGCCTGCGGCGGCGATCACCGACGGGGAGTTGGACGGGAACGGGCATCCGTACGTCGGGCTGATGGTGGCCCAGACGGCTGAAGGTGCACCGCTCTGGCGCTGCAGCGGCACCTTACTATCAGCGACCGTCTACCTGACCGTGGGGCACTGCACCGAGGCGCCGGCCGCCCATATCGAGATCTTCTTCTCGGCAGGCCCGGTTACAACCGATCCACACTATACGTCGATCGCGGCTGGCGGGACTGGCTGTGGAAACGTGGCCGTCACGGGGTATCCGTGCCATGGCGACGTCGGTGGAACGCCGAACACGCATCCCGATTTCTATGACGGGCCGTTCTACCTGCACGATGCAGGCGTCGTGGTGCTGGATGAGGCGCATCCGGCGCCGGGCGGCGTCTATGGTGTTCTCCCAGCCGAGGATGCGCTCGACTCGTTGAAGCCGAGGCGTTCGACGACGTTCACAGCCGTCGGGTACGGGCTCCAGAAGTCCTTCCCGGACGCTGCGGGGTGGAAGGACGAGGCCCAACGGACGCGCATGCTGGCGCGTCCTCACCTGATCCAGATCAACCGTGGGATCGTTGGCGACTTCTCGCTCCTCCTGTCGAACAACGCCAACACCGGTGGGACGTGCTTCGGTGACTCGGGCGGACCGAACTTCCTCGGAAGCTCGAACGTCGTCGCGGGGATCACCTCCTTCGCCGTCAACTACACGTGTGGCGGGACGGGCGGTGTCTTCCGCACCGACCGCGCGAACGTGCTCGACTGGGTCAACTCGTTCCTCGACTGACCTGCGCGTAGAAGCTGATTCGGGAGGGTGCCCTGGGGCGACCCTCCCGAATCAGTACGCGACCACGCCGATGCCGGTGTCGGCGGCGTGTTTCTGTTCGTCGGCGCGGTAGCTGGAGCGCACGAGAGGGCCGGCGAAGACGGAGCCGAACCCGAGCGCCTCGCCCTGCTCGCGCAACCAGCGGAACTCGTCGGGGTGCACCCAGCGGTCGATTGCGACATGCTTGCTCGACGGCTGCAGGTACTGGCCGATCGTGACGACGTCGACGCCGACCGCGCGCAGCTCGCGCATCGTCTCGACGATCTCGTCGTTGGTCTCGCCGAGGCCCGCGATGATCCCCGTCTTCGTCAGCACCGGGTAGCCGGCGACCTCCTTCGCGCGGCGCAGCAAGTGGAGCGCGCCGTCGTAGCTCGCCTTCGCCCCGCGCATGCGACGGTGCAGGCGGCGGACCGTCTCGATGTTGTGGCTGAACACCTCGGGACGCGCCCCGAGCACGGTCGTGAGCGCGCGTTCCTCGTCACCGAGGAAGTCGGGCGTGAGGAGCTCCACCGTGCAGTCCGGCAGCTTCGCCTTCAGGGCTCGGGTGACGGCCGCGAAGTGGCCTGCCCCCCTGTCCTCGACGTCGTCGCGGTCAACCGAGGTGACGACGACGTGCTTGAGGCCCATCTGCGCAGCCGCCTGCGCGAGGCGTAGCGGCTCGAGCGGGTCGGGTGCGTGCTCCGGCTTGCCCGAGTTGACGTAGCAATAGCGGCAGGCGCGCGTGCACGTGTCGCCGAGGATCTGGAACGTCGCCGTGCCCTTCCCCCAGCACTCGGCGATGTTCGGGCAGCGCGCCTCCTCGCAGACGGTATTCAGGCTGGCGCCGTGGATCAGCTTCTTGACGTCGAAGTAGCGGCCGTCCGCACTCGGCGCGCGCACCTTCATCCACTCGGGGCGGCGGGGGCGGTCGGCAACGGGGAGCGACGTCTCCACGGCTCTCAGTGTACGGCCGCGGCGAGAGGGACGGTCAGGGGACGAGCGTGAACGCGTCGATGTGGAGCGGACGCACGACCGAGAAGTGGCGGCGGTCGAGCGTGGCGATCGTGTCCTGCTCCAGGCGCTCGGCGATCGCAATGACGGAGGCGTCGACGAACTCGAGCGGAAGATCGTCGTACTGTTCGACGAGCTGCGTCGCTCGAGCGACGTCCTCGACGTCGAGGTTCACGATCAGAAGGGAGCCGTCGAGGACGCTGCTCAGTAGGGTCGTCATCGCGCCTGTGCGGCCGCGGCTTCGTGCCAGCCAGTCGATCTCGACGATCACCGGTGCAGGCATGACGACCACCGCCCCGGACGAGAGCGCCGACATGCATCTGACGTGATCGGCATCTGATGGATCGAGGGCGCCGTAGACGACGCTCGTGTCAGCAACGATTGTGTTGTTCAAGGACGAAGACCTTGATCAGCTCCTCGCTCCTCGCGAAGGCGGTCGTGCTTCTCGCGGACGTACTGCTCGATGAGCTGTTCATCATTGCGGGCGATGAAGGACGGAGGCCCGACCGGCACATGCTCGGGAGGAGGGAGCTTGCCGATGAAGCTCGGCACGCGCCGCCGCGTTTTCGCCCGCCACTCGAGCCCCTGGCGGATCACCTCGCCGAGCGAGATGCCCTCCTCCGCTGCGATCTCGCGTAGCTCGTCGAGAAGCGCGTCGTCGGCCATGATTGTCGTGCGGCTCATGCGTGCCATTATGGCACTCATTATGTCACATCTCTGGGCCGACTGTGTGCCGGGAGTGTGACGGGCCGACTCTCCCTCAGCGGGCGGCGAGTCTTTCATGCACGGGCTGCGGCCAGAACCCGGCGCTGTCATCCGCAGGCAGCACGTCGAACGTGAGCCCGAACACCTCGCCCAGAGCCGCGATCGCGGCCGGCTTGACCTCGGCGACCGACACGGTGCGTCCGAGCTCGCGAGACATTGTCGTGAACTGCGCATCCTCGAGCCCACAGGCGGTGATCCACGACGTGAACGGAGCAGGATCGAGATCGACGTTCAGGGCGTAGCCGTGCGTCGTCACCCAGCGCGAGACGTGGACGCCGATCGAGGCCAGCTTGCGAGGCGGTGCGTCGAGCCAGACACCCGTGAGGCCCTCGATCGGCATCGCCTCGAGATCGAACGGGGCGACGGTGCCGATGATCGCCTGCTCGAGGTCGCGGACGTAGCGCTTCAGGTCCTTGCCGTGACGATTCAGGTCGAGGATGGGGTAACAGACGAGCTGGCCGGGCCCATGGAAGGTTGACTTGCCGCCCCGGTTCGTTTCGATCACCTCGACCTCGACGTCCTCCGGCAGGTGCAGCTCGCTCTCGCCGGTGCGGCGCCCGACCGTGACGACGGCAGGGTGCTCCACCAGGATCACCGTCTCCGGGATCGCCCCCTGAGAGACGGCGGCCGCAAGCGACCGCTGCAGCTCGAGCGCCTCGCTGTATGGAACGAGGCCGGCGTCGAGCAGGTAGGCGCCGCTCGAGCTCATGCCGGGCGCATCAGTCGGCCTGCTCCCAGCCCTCGAGCCGCTCCCGCAGATCGCGGAGGAAGCCGCCGCTGTAGGCGCCGTCCACGAGCCGGTGGTCGTAGGTGAGGGTGATGTTCATCAGGGGCCGGATCGCGATCACGTCCTGCCCGAGCTCGTCCTGCACGACCCAGGGGCGCTTCACGAGCGCGTAGGTGCCGAGGATCCCGACCTGTGGCTGGCTGATGATCGGCGTTCCGTGGAACGTGCCGAAGCCACCGGGGTTCGTGATCGTGAACGTCCCGCCCTGCACGTCGTCGGGCAGCAGCTTCTTCGTGCGGGCGCGGGCGGCGAGGTCGGCGATAGCGCGGGCGATTCCGAGGAGGTTGAGATCCTGCGCGTTCCGGATCACGGGGACGATCAGGCCCTTGCCGTCCTCGAGCGAGACCGCGATCCCGAGGTTGACCCACGGTCGCGTAGCGACCTTCTCTCCGCGGATCTCGGCGTTCACCCATTTGTAGTCCTGCAGCGTCTCGACCGTCGCCTTCGCGATGAACGCGAGGTACGTGGGATTGACGCCGTAGGACGCCTGGTACTCCTTCTTCAACTGCTCCCGGGCAGCCACGATGCGCGACATGTCCACTTCGATCGCGCTCGAGACGTGCGCCGATGTGTCGAGCGACCGGCGCATGTGTTCCATCACGCCGCGGCGCATGGCACTCATCGGCTCCTCGGTCTCGCCCGCCTGGAGCGGCGAGGACGGGGGCGCGGAGACCGCGGCAGCAGCCGGAGCAGCCGGAGCAACCGGCGCGGAGACCATGGGAGCCGCCGCCGCCGGTGTGGCAGGAACCACGGCGCCCGACTCGATGAAGGCGAGGATGTCCTTCTTCGTCACCCGCCCGCCGGTGCCCGTGCCCGTGAGCGTGCTCGGGTCGATCCCGTTTTTTGCTGCGATGCGGGCCACCACCGGCGAGACGAACGTCCGTCCGCTCTCCGAGGAGGTATCCGGTGCGAGGTCGGTCGCCGGACGTTGTGGCTCCGGTTCGACCGCGACGGCGGCCGGTTCCGCTGCGGCGGGCGCAGGCTCGGCGACAACGGGCTCAGTGGCAACGGGCGTGGCTGCAGCGGTCTCGGGCGCCGCGGTAGGAACCGGAGCGGAATCCGCGACGACGCCCCCTGGGGGAAGGATCGTCGCGAGCAGCGTCCCGACCTCGACCGTCTCTCCCTCGGCCACGAGAAGGTCGCCGACGACACCGTCGCCGGGGCTCGGAATCTCGGTATCGACCTTGTCGGTCGAGATCTCGAGCAGCGCCTCGTCCCTCGCGATCGGGTCGCCCGGCTGTTTGAGCCATTTCGTGACCGTGCCTTCCGACACGGAGACGCCCATCTGGGGCATCACGACCTCGATCTGCGTTGCGGTAGCCACGGCTCGTCCTTCCTGGTAAGAGACCTGATGTGCATGAGAGATGCGGGTTGGAGAGGGTATGTGCGCGGCGCAGTTTGCTCGCCAGGATCCATTGTAAGGACGGTGGCCCGGGTGCTCGCCGACAAGGGCGCACTGCGATGTGCCCGGCCTTGATTGTGCCCGAGCATTGCTGCGGTACGCAGGTCTTCCGGCTGCCGGGGAACCGACCGGGAATTCATCGTCTACGCTCCGGCGCATGGAAGCGCGCAAGCGACCCCGGCGGAACTGGATCCAGGAGGAGCGTCGGAAGACCCTCGGTGACTGGGTGGCATTCTGTGTCGGCTGCGGCTTCACGTTGCGGTACTTCGTCGAACTCGAGGGTGAGATCCCACCGACGTGCCCCGGGTGCAACGGCGAGGTCAGACACCTCTGCCCGCAGTGTGATGCCCGGTTTCCCTCGGCGTTCCTCGTCGAGTGCGAGGAGTGTGGCACGGCGGTGCGGCCCAACCAGATATTCGGAGGCCCGATCCGCAAGGCCGGGAAGTAGCACCCGGGCTATCGGCCACCGTCTGCAGCTCTAGAACATCGTCCCGATGATCTGCGAGAAGCGAATGACGGTGACCGTGTCAGCTTCGGAGACCTCACGGTTGTAGAGCTGACCCATCCAGCGGGCGAGCTCGTCTACGCGGCGGATCTCGGGGTTGTCGTGCTCGATCTCGCGGGGGGAGAGCTCACCGAGGGGCTTCACCTCGACCCGGTCGATCACGGCGTCGAAGATTTTCTCCCTCGGGCCGTACCGGGTGCCAACGAGAACGGTCACGATCATTCCCTTCCTGTACTTCGGCGACTTGTCGCCGAGGCGAATTGTTGCGGTCTTGCGTCCTGTTCGCAGCTGATCGGCCACGACCGGCGAGTAAAAGTTGAGCGCAAACATCGGCATCGCCGCTCAACTATAGAGATCCGGTGACGAGGGTTCCACATCGCACCTCGACTGTGCTAGGTTGCAGACGTTGGCACTCTCACTCGATGAGTGCCAGTGCTCGTCCACAAGCAATCGAACAAGCAATCGCAGGGAGGCACGTGCATGAATCTGCAGCCCCTAGGTGACCGCCTGATCGTGGAGGTCCTCGAAGAGGAGTCCACCACGGCAAGCGGCATCGTGCTGCCCGACACCGCCCAGGAGAAGCCGCAGCGCGGCAAGGTCCTGGCCGTCGGCCCCGGCCCTCGTGACGAGGACGGCAAGCGCATCAAGATGGAAGTGGCGAAGGGTGACGAGATCATCTTCTCCAAGTACGGCGGCACCGAGATCAAGGATGGCGCCGACGAGGTCCTGATCCTTCGCGAGTCGGACGTTCTCGCGAAGGTCATCTAAAAACAGCTCGACGGAAGGATTGACAAACAGATGGCTCACAAGGAGCTCAAGTTCAACGAGGATGCACGGCGCGCGCTCGAGCGTGGCGTGAACGTCCTTGCCGACGCGGTCAAGGTGACGCTCGGCCCCAAGGGTCGCTATGTCGTGCTGGACAAGAGGTTCGGCGCGCCGACGATCACGAACGACGGTGTCACGATTGCTCGTGAGATCGACGTCGAGGACCCGTTCGAGAACCAGGGTGCTCAGCTCGTCCGCGAGGTCGCAACCGCCACCAACGACGTTGCCGGTGACGGCACGACGACGGCGACCGTCCTCGCGCAGGCCATCGTCCGCGAGGGCCTCAAGAACGTTGCGGCCGGTGCGAATCCGATGGGCCTCAAGCGTGGCATCGAGACGGCCGTCGGCATCATCGTCGAGGACCTGAAGAAGCAGTCAACGGAGATCTCGGGTAAGGAAGACATCGCCCGGGTCGCCACCATCTCGTCGCGTGAGCGTGAGATCGGTGACGTCATCGCCGACGCGATCGAGAAGGTCGGCAAGGACGGCGTCGTGAACGTCGAGGAGGGCCAGACGTTCGGCCTCGAGCTCGAGTTCACGGAGGGCATGCAGTTCGACAAGGGCTACCTGTCCCCGTACATGATCACGGACGCCGACCGCATGGAGGCCGTGCTCGACGACCCGTACATCCTGATCGCGAACCAGAAGATCAGCTCGGTCAAGGACATGCTGCCGGTGCTCGAGCAGGTCATTCAGGCCGGTAAGCCGCTCGTCATCGTCGCCGAAGACCTCGAGGGTGAGGCGCTCGCGACGATCGTGGTCAACAAGCTCCGTGGCGTCTTCACCGCTGTCGCGGTCAAGGCACCGGGCTTCGGCGATCGCCGCAAGCGCATGCTCGAGGACATCGCTGTTCTCACGGGAGGCGAGGTCATCACGGAGGAGCTCGGCCTCAAGCTCGAGAACACGAAGCTGACGCAGCTCGGTCATGCCCGCAAGGTCGTCGTGGACAAGGACTCGACCACGATTATCGACGGTGCCGGTGACGGTGAGGCGATCAAGGGCCGGATCAAGCAGATCAAGGGCGAGATCGAGAACACCGACTCGGACTTCGACCGTGAGAAGCTGCAGGAGCGGCTGGCGAAGCTCGCCGGCGGCGTTGCAGTGGTCAAGGTCGGCGCAGCCACCGAGACGGAGATGAAAGAGAAGAAGCATCGGGTCGAGGACGCGCTGCAGGCAACCCGCGCGGCACTCGAAGAGGGCATCGTCCCGGGCGGTGGCGTTGCGCTGCTGAACGCGGGCGATTCGTCGAAGAAGGCTCTTGCCGAGCTCGAGGGCGACGAGAAGACCGGTGCGAACATCATCATCCGTGCGTTGGAGGAGCCGCTTCGGCAGCTCGCCTACAACGCGGGTCTCGAGGGCTCGGTCGTCGTCAGTCAGGTTCGTGCGGCCAAGAAGGGCCAGGGCCTGAACGTCGACACCGGTGAGATCGAGGATCTCGTCAAGAACGGGATCATCGATCCGACCATGGTGACGCGCTCGGCGCTGCAGAACGCAGCCTCGATCGCGAAGAACATCCTCACGACGGAGGTCATCGT
>SHVL01000066.1 GCA_009694305.1 Thermoleophilia bacterium | reverse complement strand
CGCTCCGCTGCATACTCGAGCCCCGTCGAGTAGCCCCAGGCTCCCTGCTCCAGCGCCTCCTCGAGGAGGTACCGCATCTGTGCCAGCTCGTCGGGGCGAGCCGGCCGGTCGGCGAGGCCGACGACCGACAGCCGGATCTGCCCGTTCGGAGTGAGGCTCGCCACGTTGATCGCGGGTGCCGCCTCCTCGAGTCGCTCGAAGTAGCCCGCCGCCGTCGTCCAGGTCAGCGGGACGTCGGGGGAGCGCCGATCGAGCCGGGTGATGTCGTTGTGCTCGACGGCGACGGCGCAGTCGTTGTGCCCCGGGGGCGCGCCGACGAGGTGCTGTTGGCGGCCGAGGCGAGACGAGATCTCGAGCTGGCGTTGGCCGTCCGGCTCGAGGCCGGAGAGCTGACGCTCGACGCCATGCAGCTGCGCGACTCCTGGTAGCCGCGAGGTCTCATGCACACGGGCACGCCGCCGCCGTCCTCTCCGTATGCTATGTTGTCTGTTATGGCAATACAAACAACATCTGAAGCTCGGAAGATCCTCACTTCGAGGTTCGGCTTTTCCGACTTCCGACCGGGCCAGGAGCGTGTCATCGAGGCGCTGCTCGCAGGCCGTTCCGCGCTTGCGGTGTTTCCCACGGGGGCCGGCAAGAGCCTCTGCTACCAGCTCCCGGCATCCCTGCTCGACGGTGTCACCGTGGTCGTCTCACCACTGATCGCTCTCATGAAGGATCAGATCGACTCCCTCGTTCGCCAGGGTATAGACGCCGCCCGTCTCGATTCCAGCATCGGTGTAGATGAGGCACGCGATGTCTCTGGCCGTCTCGCAGAGGGCAGCCTCAAGCTGCTCTATGTCGCCCCGGAGCGGTTCAACAACGAACGTTTTCTCGGTCAGCTCGAGCGGACGAAGATCTCGTTGTTCGCCGTTGACGAGGCGCATTGCATCTCGGAGTGGGGCCACAATTTCAGGCCGGACTACCTCAAGCTTGCCGTGCGTGCGCGCGAGCTCGGCGCCGAGCGCGTCCTTGCCCTCACGGCGACCGCCACGCCGCCCGTCGTCAGCGACATCTGTACAGCGTTCGGCATCGTGGACGCAGACGCGGTGGTCACGGGCTTCTACCGGCCGAATCTGACGCTGCTGACAACTCCCGTGCGGGCGTCGGAACGCGACCAGCTGCTGATCGACAGGTTGCGCGAGCGCCCGGCCGGCTCGACGATCGTCTACGTCACGCTTCAGCGCACCGCGCTTCGTGTCGCATCGCTCCTCGCGGCAGCCGGGCTTCCGGCGCGCCCCTATCACGCCGGGATGATCCCGGAGGATCGCGTTGCGACACAGGAGTGGTGGACGGAATCCGCCAGCAACATCGTCGTTGCGACGATCGCCTTCGGGATGGGAATCGACAAGGCCGATGTCCGCTACGTCTATCACCTCAACCTGCCCAAAGGCCTCGAGTCGTACTCGCAGGAAACGGGCCGGGCGGGGCGAGACGGTGCACCGGCGATCTGCGAACTCTACGCGTGCCACGACGACATCCCCGCGCTCGAGAACTTTGCCTACGGCGACACACCGACGCGGGAGGCTCTCGCAGGCCTGCTCGACGATGTCTTCACGAACGAGGACGGCGTGCAGTTCGCCGTCAGTGAGTACGAGCTCTCGGGACGGTTCGACATGCGACCGCTCGTCCTCAAGACGGCGCTCACCTACCTCGAGCTCGACGGGCTGCTGAAGCAAGGGACACCGTTCTACGCGGGCTATAGCTTACGCCCCTGCACGGGGTCGTTCGAGGACTGCTTCGCCCTGTTCGACGCCGATCGCGCCGATTTCCTGCGGAGGCTCGTCGCAAGTGGCAAGACGGGGCGCGTGTGGACAAGCCTCGATCCCGCCGCCGCCGCGGCCGAACTGGGAGAGGAACGCAGCAGGATCGTCGCTGCGGTCGAGTATCTCGAGCAGCGGAACCTGATCGAGCTACGTGTCGCCGACGCGCGGCAGCGCTACACCGTTCTCGGCCGGCCTGGCTCGAGGGATGAGCTCCTCGGCCGCCTCGTCGAGCGATTCGTCCTCCGCGAACGGTCGGAGGCGCAGCGGATCCAGCAGGTCGTCGCGCTCGTCGCCCATAGTGGCTGTCAGGTCAACGAGCTCGTCGCATACTTTGGCGAACGGCGAGACGAGCCCTGTGGTCACTGCAGCTATTGCCTCGGCGGAACCGCGCAGCAACTCCCCGAGCCGCCGGTGCCACCGGCGTTCGAGGCGGTCGTTGACGGGGGCGTGCTCGCCGGCCTCGCCGCTTTACACCCCGATGCCCTGGGCGCGCCACGACAACGAGCGAGATTTCTGTGTGGGATCACGAGTCCGACGACGAGCAGAGCGAAGCTCACCCGCGGAGAGCTGTTCGGATCTCTTGCCGACCGGCACTTCGTCGATGTTCTCGCCTGGTGCGAGCAGTGACCGGCGACGAACATGACGACTGCCTGCATGGCACCGGGGGCTACGGACGGGCAGCGGTCGGACGGCTCAGGCGACGCCGACGAGGCAGATGATCTTCTGCGCGACCACGACGCCCGTGCTCGCGCGGATGGTCTGGATACTCCATTCCATCTCCTGCGCCCTGCGGAGCCCCTTGCTCGCGGCAACGGTGCACGTCGTTCCGGTACGACAACGACGCTTGTCGGCCGAACTCGAGTCGGAGATCAGGATGTAGTAGCCCGATCCCTTCACATTCCCTCTCCAGCGCGCACCCACGGTCAGCCGCCCGGCCCGGACTTTGAGGTAGGTATCGGCTCCCGTGGTGCTCTGTGCGTTCGTCAGCGTGCTGCCGTTGATCACGACTCTGAGGTTCGTGGGCCGCATAGAGGTCGCGCTGGTCGCGCCGAAACCCGCAGTCGGCGTGAGTGCGGCGAGAACGGCTCCCACGAGTGTGAGAGCGACGATCACCCTGTGGCATCCTCGCATCGGAGTAGCGTACCAAGGCAATCCGGCTAGATCTGACGCAGACGGGGGAATCCGCGAAAGCTTTACAAATGCCTACGGGTGTTGCGGCCGACGAGTTCGGGCAGCGGCCCCCTCAGTTCGAGGCCCGACGCCAGCTCGTCAGATCGAACGTTCTGTTGAGCTGCTTCAGAACCTCGCGCGCGATGATGTCGCCGCCCGCGGTGTCGAAGTGCACGCCGTCGCCTGCCCTGACCTTCACGGTGTCACCCTTCGCGTTTTGCAGATACTCGGTGAAACCGCCGGTATCGCCCGCGAACATCGTGTACGTGTCGATGAAGATCGCCTTGCCCGGACGAGCCTTGGCCACCCGTTGGACGACGGCGTTGATCTGGTCGAAGCGCTGCGTCTGCGTTTCGCTGCGAGTGATCGGAAGCCCGATCCAGACCACGATTCCGCCGGCGCGGTTGATGGTGTCCATCACGCTGGCGGCCCGGCGCCGGTACTCCTTCACCCAGTCCGGCCCGCCGAACTCCCCGATCGTCGTACCCTCGTCGAGGCCGGTCATGTAGCCGTGGTCGTCGTTGGCCCCGAAGTTGAGGACGACGACGTGCGGCCGAAGTCCTTTCATCTGCGCCCTGATCTCCTCGAACCAGTTGAAGACATCGGGCCTCGTCAGTCCGGTCGCGACGTGACCGTCAACGCCCCCGACCGAATCGATCACGGGGCTTGCCCCGGCTGCGCGCACGATCGAGTACCCCGGCGTGATCACCAGCGAGTCCCCTGCGACCCAGAGCCGCAGCTTCTTCGTCGGGGTAAACTTGGTCTTTACCGGGGGTTTTTGGCTGTCGGGCTTTGGTGTCGGGCTCTTCGTCGGCTCCGTCGGTATGACGATCGCCACGTCGATTTCGTCGGCCCGGCTGCGGCCCGCAACGCTCTGCACGAGGTGCCGCGGCCGGTCGAGTTGCAGCGCGCTGCTGACACCTGCGACACCGCCGGTAACAGCGAGTGCGATGTCACGACCGGTTCCGGGCTGCTTGTTGAAGGACGTCTTGTGCATTCCGGGTGCGGTCAGAAGAGCACCAAACAGCAGGGCGAGCAGGGCGACGACGAGGCCGTTCCCGGCAGACGAGAAGCGGCGACCGTCGTCGGTGCGAGGCCGGCGTCGCCCGTCCGGGGCCACCTCTGCCGTCGGGTTCCGACTCGGGCGTTCGGCGGCGACTCGCTGTTCTCGTCGTCTTCGCGACTGCGGTTCTGCGACCGACTCCTCCGCCGAGGGCCCGGTAGCCGCGGACTGATCTCGCCTGTCGCGTCGCCCTCGTCGTTGTTGCTGCTGCGGTTCGGCGGGCGGCTCCTCGGCGGCAGCATCGGCAGTCGGCTCCTTCACGGGGGTGTTGGCCACCACCTCCCAGCCTCCGCCCTGCATATCGCGAGGGAGCCGTGGCAGCACGTTTTCGGCCGACTCCCGGATGGGAGGGAGCTTCGGGAGATCCGGGGGGTCGTTGGTTGCCATTAGAAGCGGAAGTAGATAAAGGGTGCGACGCCCTCGGGCCCCAGTGTGTTTGTCAGCATCAGGGCGAACGCAAGCACGAGGGCCTGGCCGACGACAGGCAAGCGCCCGAAGCGCTCCATGATGATGTACGGGATCCGGGTCGGCAGATACTGGGAGCCGATCCCGACCGCAATCGCAAGGAGCACGCCGCCCGTGACAAGGGGGGAGGGAGAGCCCCAGCCGGTGAAGAGGCCGGTCAGCATGTCCCACGCCGTGGAGAAGCTGTCTGCACGGAAGAACACCCAGGCGAAACAGACGATGTTGAACGTGATCAGGCGACCGATGATGCGGTGGCGGCGGGTGTCGGGAGGGGCCACGTATCCGGGACGGTCCTTGTGCCAGTGCTCCACGACAAGACCGACCCCGTGAATTCCTCCCCAGACGACGAACGTCCAGCCGGCGCCGTGCCAGAGCCCTCCGATCAGCATCGTCAGCATCAGGTTGCGGTAGGTGATGACCTTTCCCTTGCGGTTGCCGCCGAGAGGGATGTAGAGGTAGTCGCGAAGCCAGCGTGACAGAGTCATGTGCCAACGGCGCCAGAAGTCCTGGAGAGAGGTCGCCGCATACGGTGAGTCGAAGTTCCGCGGGAAGTTGAACCCGAGTAGGAGCGCGAGCCCGATCGCGATATCGGTGTATCCGGAAAAATCGGCGTAGATCTGGACTGCGTAGGCGTAGATTCCGATCAGGATCTCGAGCGACGAGTGCTGCCCGGGCGCACCGAACACCTGATCGACGATGTTCGAGGCCAGGTAGTTCGCGATCACGACCTTCTTGAACAGGCCCGTCGCGATGAGGTAGAAGGCGCGGCTCGTATCGACGCGACGTGGATTGCGCGGCTCATCGAGCTGGGGGATCAACTCGCCCGGTCGGACGATGGGCCCGGCGACGAGATGGGGGAAGAACGACAGGTAGACGGCAAACTTCTCGAGCGTCGTCGGCACAAAGTCGCCGCGGTAGGTGTCCACGACGTAGCTGATCGCCATGAACGTGTAGAAGGAGACGCCGATCGGCAGGATGATCGCGCGCAGCGAGAGCGGGGCCTCGAGGCCGACGATCGACGCCATGCTCTGCGACGAGTTGATGAAGAAGTCGTAGTACTTGAAGTAACCAAGCACGCCGAGGTTGCCCACGAGTGCCACGATGAGCAGGAGCTTCCGCTGTGACTGCGTGGTCGCCCGATGGATGCGAACGGCCAGGAGTTGGTTCCAGACGGTGCAGCCGGCGAGGAGGAAGATGAAACGCCAGTCCCACCAGCTGTAGAAGACGTAGCTCGCGACGAGAATGAACGGCCGCCAGCGGCTTGGCCTGGGCATGGCAAGCCACGAGAGTGGGAGGACAATCAGGAAGAAGATCGCAAACGTCGCGGTGGGAAAGAGCATCCGGGAAGCCTAGATGACCGATTTCGGATTGCCGGACTCGCCGCCGAGAGTCTGGATACTGGCCAACGACCCGCCTCAGATGACCCGCCCGAAGGCGATGTCGAGCAGGGCTGCCATATCCGACCAGATGCTCGGTGAGTTGAGCACGACGCCGATCACGGCGTGCTCGCCGCGACGCACGGCGGCGATCAGGCAGCCGCCGGCGCGGGTCGTCCAACCCGTCTTCACCCCGTAGGTGCCGGGCGTCGTGCCGAGCATCTTGTTGTGGTTGACCCACACCTTCGCATAGGTCGGGGCGGCCCATTTCGTCGAGTGGGTTCGGGTCGCGACCATCCGGGCGAAGGTCGGGTTCTGTAACGCGGCTCGGGCGAGAACCGCCTGGTCGAGAGCGGTCGAGAGGTTCGTGACATCGTCGAGACCCGACGCGCTCGCGTAGGTCGTCGCGTGCATCCCGAGCGCCTTCGCCCTGCGGTTGACAAGCGCATAGTACGTCGGCAACGAGCCGCTACCGGCATCCATCGCGAGGGCGGTGGCGGAGTCGTTGTTCGAGCCGAGCAGCGCCGACCACAGCAGCGTCTCGCGTGTGTAGGCACGTCCGGCGACGAGGCCCTCTTTGTACGGCTCGACCCGGGTGGCGGCAAGGGAGACGACGACCCGGCGCTTCAGTTTCCCCCTCTCGATCACGGTGAGCGCCGTCATCACTTTTGTCAGCGAGGCGATCGGGCGTCGGATCCTGGCGCCCCGGGCAACCAGCACATGGCCCGTCGAAGCGTCGATTGCGACAAACGACGGAGCGCGCACGCCCGCCTGCACGACATCGGCACTCGACGCGCGAACGGCCGCGCCCGGCATGGCAAGCGCGAGCACTGCGGCGAGGAGTAAAACTATCCGGCGTACCCGCATGGAGTGAGTATGCCAGTGCCTTCGTACCGCACGATGTCCCGGTTTCTCTACGCTTTCGCAGCGCGGAAGACGTAGGGCCGGAGGAACTGCGCGAGGCCCTGGGCGCCGGTGGCGCTCATGTGCAACCCGTCAGAACTGAACCACGGCTTGCCACTGCTGTATGCGTTCCAGTCGGCTATCCGGAGTTGCGGCCAGCGGCGCGCAGCGGTGCGGATGGCGACGTTCGTCGAGCGGTAGATGTCGCGTTCCTCGCGCAGTGTCACCCAGACGACACCGGTCGCCCCCTGTGCAAGTGCGGCCCGCATGATCTGGTCGATGCCCTTCGAGTAGCCCTCGGAGGCCTCGTTGTAGCCGACGTTGACGATGAGCACGTCGCCGAGGGATCGGCCGAGCGACTGCACGGCATCAAGAGCATTCGTTGGCTTCGAGCCCTGATACGGACAGCCGCGGGTCACGAGCCGGCGGCAGACGCGGAGGTCGAGGCGGACACTGAGCCCGCGTGAGAGAATCGCGAGCGCCTTTGGCGTGTAGGTGAGCGAGGCGGGCACGGAGTCGCCGACGAACGTGACGTGGAGCGGCTTCGTCGCGGCAGCACTCGTGCCTGAGAGCACCGACATCGCCATGACTGCTGCCGTCGCGCCGACGGCGAGAAGAGCGCGTGGGGGGAACATCATCGGCGGCACAAGAGTCGCTTCCCGGGGGCCGGTCACTTTCCTGTTCACCAGTCGTTGTAGACGCGGATCGAACCCGTGTAGCAGGCGACCCAGACGCGCTTTGTCGCCCGGTCATAGGTGATCCCGATCGGGTGGAAACAGACCTCGATCGTCTCCAGGGTGCGCATGTCGGAGGAGCGGAGTTTCGTCACGGTGCCGCTCTCGTAGTTGACGACGTAGAGCGAGCGGCCGTCGGCGGCAATGGTCAGGCTGCGCGGCGCCTGCCCCGTGGCAACCTTCGCCGTGACCGTGCCTGTCTTCAGGTCGAGCTTCGCGACCCGTCCCTCGGCGTTGAGTGTCGTGAAGATGTAGCGGTCAGATGGGTGGAACACCGCGGCGCGCGGCCCCGCGCCCACACCGACATGCGAGGTCGTCCAGCGTCGCAGGTCTACCCGCACGAGCTCGTTACCACCCATCACGGCGATGTACGCCGCATTCCCCTTCGGTGAGACAGCGATGCCGCGGGGGTAGGCGCCGATCGGGATGCGTTTCACCTCGCGGCCGAGTTTCGTCGAGATCACGCTCAGATCCCAGGTACACCAGTTCGTGGCCAGCACGAATCTGCCGTCGGGTGTCACAGCGACGACCTTGGGCACCGCACCGACGTGGTAGGCGCGGTCGATCTTCAGCTTCTTCATGTCGATCCGGTAGACAAAGCTGCGGTCGGTACCCGACGAGGGCGTGCAGTTGTCGCTGCCCTCGGGCCCGAAGCCGGCGCCGTACATGGAGTAGTTCGACACGTACCCGTAGTGGCCGTCGGCCGAGAACGCCGCCTCGACGGGCGCGCCACGGACGACCCCGGGGTACTGCGGGTAGCCGAGCTTCGACAGCTGGACTGCGTCCGGGATCGTCTTCACGAGCTTCAGGGTGGCTGCGTCGTAGACGGTCACCGAATGGCGATACATCATGTTCTGTGCCGTCACGTAGCCCGCCCCCGACGAGGCGACCGACTTCGGCGAGATGTTCCCCGTGATCACCCCTGCGAGCTTCAGTCGCGCTCTGTCCGAGGGGCGGCCCGAGACTGCGAGAGTCCGAGAAGCGGGTTTCGGCGGCTTTCGGTTTGCCTTCACGCGCACCTTTGGCTTCGACGAGGCAGGGGCTGCCGTCAGGGCCGTATTGCTCCCACCTCTCGCAGAGGCGTACAAGGGCACCGCGATCGCTGCTCCTACGACGGCAACGACGGCAACGACGGCGGCGAGTCGCCGGCGCTTGACCGCGCGCCGCCGCGCTTCGCGGCGCCCTACGCGGTCGTTCCTGTCCTCCGCACCCATGTAGCCATTCTACGGGTCGATGGGGCGTGTACTCGGGAGTGGGCCCTCAGCGCCCGGGTGGGCGTTCGACGGTCGCTTCGAGATCCTGCGGCGCAGGCGGGAGCTTCGTCACGCTCGTCGGCGAGTTGGACGCCGGCTCGAGCAACGTGTGCTCGACGGGCGGGACAAACCAGGAAGGGTCTGCAACGGGTGCCTCTGCGGGCCGGGCGGGTGCAAATGTGGGGATCGCCTCGCGCCTGCGTTCGGCCCGTGACCCGGCCCACTCGATCAGAGCGACGAGGGCCCACGCGACCACCATCACGCCCGCTATCACGGGTGCGTCGAGCTTTGCGACCGCTGCAGCCGCCGCGACTGCGGCGAGAAAAAGTACCTCGAGAAGCAGGCGCGGCACCCCGGGTCGCCGCCGAACGGGCGCGCCGACCGAGCTCATCCAGGCGAAAGAGGGGGCTGGAGCGAAATCGTCGGACTCGTCGTTCCAGCCAGGTACGGAGGCGGGAAGACCTGGCCCGTCGAGACGGCGTACGTCGGCCTTCAGGGCCTCGATCCGATCGGACAGCTCGCGGATCACGTCAACGAGCTCGGGGTCTCGCTCGCTCCCGTGCGCCCTCTGTTCCGTCGCGGTCATGCGGCAGGCTCATCGTCGTTCATTGCGCCCATAGCCTCGCGCGCCTTTGCGTGGACACGAGCCCGGCGCTCCTCGAGCGTCTCGCTGGCCACGGCCGCCTCCGCCTCGGGTGGCCGCTGGGCGGCAAGCTTGCGCCGCAGCTCCTCGGCGGGATCCGTGGCCGGGTCGGCGACGGGCTCGACGGCAGCTTCCTCGGCCTGAGTCGGTTGCTCCTCGGTCTTCCGAGCTGCCCTCCGCTTCGTGAGCAGCCGGCCGAGAGCGGCGATGCCGACGATTCCCGCTAGGGTGGCAAGTGAACGCTTCACAAGGGTGATGGTATCGCGACCGACGGCGGGTCGAGCAAGGAAGGAGGCGGTTGCTTCCCTCGGCGCGCATTCGTCAGCTATCCTGACGGACGCTTCCTGCCTCTCCACGCCCGGGCCATTCCCAGCTCGTGCTTGCCGGTGAGGCCGCCTAAGACCGAAGGAAGGAGAAAAGGGAACCCGTGATCGACTACGAGATCCTGCTGTTGTTGGACCCAGACCTCGCCGAGGAGCCCCAGGCCGAGGTGATCACGCGCGTGCGTGAGTTGATCGAGAAGGGTGGCGGTTCGTTCACGCGCCACGATGTGTGGGGCAAGCGCAAGCTCGCCTACGAGATCGACAAGAAGGCAGACGGCAACTACCACCTCCTGCTCTTCAGCGCACGACCGCAGACGCTCGACGAGGTCTCCCGCGTGCTGAAGATCGACGACAACGTGATGCGTCATCTTGCGACACGTCGTCCGGAGGGGAGTCCCGCCGGGCCACTTCCGGTTGCGGTCCCGATGAGTCACGATGCTGTGGTCGATGATCTCGCAGAGGAGGATGAGGACTGATGGCTGGTGATATCAATCGCGTAACGCTCGTGGGACGCCTGACGCGCGACCCCGAGCTCAAGCATCTGGCGTCGGGGAGTGCCGTTCTCGAACTGGGCCTCGCCGTCAACGGTCGCAAGCAGGATGCAGGTGGCCAGTGGGTGGACAAGCCGAACTTCTTCGACGTGAAGGTGTTCGGCAACCAGGCCGAGATGTTGTCGCAGAATCTCGCCAAGGGTCGTCGCATCGGCGTTGACGGCCGGCTCGACTGGTCGTCGTGGGAGTCGGCGGACGGTGGCAAGCGGTCGAAGGTGGAAGTGATCGCGCAGTCCGTCCAGTTCCTCGACAGCCGTGGTGACGGTGACGGCGGCGGTAGCGGCGGCGGCGGCACGTTCATTCCCGCGACTGCCGCACCGCAGAGCGGCGACGACTTCCCTTCATCGCCCCCCGACGACATTCCGTTCTAGGAGAGCTGACGACATGGCACAGAAAGCATCCCCGCGCA
>SHVL01000016.1 GCA_009694305.1 Thermoleophilia bacterium | reverse complement strand
AGGGGGCCATGCCCGAGCCGGTCAACCGCGACCAGCGGCGGCGACAGGAGCGTGGCGCGCAGGGGATGATCGTGCAGCAACGACCCGGCTCGAGTGGCCGCAAGGGCAAGAAGAAGTAGCCCGGGCTCGCGCCCTCTTGGTTTCGGCCCCGTCGATAGGTCATCCGGAGGATCGTCGAACGATGAAGCAGGCGTCGTGTGCCCCCCTCCCGCGCCAATGCCCTGCTCGAGGCCTCCGGGCCGGCAGGGGTAAGAACTCGAATCAGAATGACGGTTCGTCGCTGGGGCGTGATGGGCGAGTGCGATGCGAGGACGCAGGGAGCCGCAGATATGGGACATATCTGGGCGACCGAGGACGAAGCAGTGTGCCGCCCAGCGCGTTTTGGCGGCACAAGTCTCATTTTGATTCGAGTTCTTAGTGGAACGCGATCAGCTCCAGGGAAGCGCCGAGCCCGTGAACAGCGGCCGGGCTACGGCTTCGCCGTGCCGCTTACAGACCACGTTGTAGGCCTCTTGCAGCACGGGAGAGCGCCCGGGCGTGTGCCCGTCCGATGCGGCGAGCGCTATCTGGCCGGCGGCGAGCAGTGCCCACGCGGTACGCTCGGCAACCACGCCGTGCCGCCCCAGAAAAGAGGGCGCGTTGGCGCAGAGCAGCCAACCTCGATCGAAGAGAGGCCGAATACAGCCCGGATCCTCGGCGACTGCGCGGCACCGCTCGGGATGGGCGAACACCGGCACGAGGCCGGCGGCCTCGACGACGCGCCCCGCCTCGGTGAGAATCTCGATCGCATCGTCGAGGTCGAGCCACGAGCCGGGAAACTCGATGAGGACGCCGCGCGTTCCCTCCAGCGTGTACTCCCCCACGTTCTCCGGTGTGATCACAGTCGGATAGACCTCCCAGCCCCGGCGGAGGTCGAGCCCCCAGGTGGCGACCTCCTTCTGCATCTCCGGAAAAGCGGCAGCATAGGTTGCGTTGCGCGCGGGCGTGCGCGGAAACGTGTCCCAGGGAGCATGGGCGTGTGGTGTCGCAAAGAGGACGTCCGTGCCCGCCTCGAACGCCAGACGGCAGAGGGTCAGGCCCTCCTCGATCCCCTCGGCCCCGTCGTCACCCGACGGCACGACATGCGAATGGACGTCTACGAAGCCGCGCATTGCCCGCGGTCAGACACCCAACGTGGCGACGAACGCGCGGATGCGCTCGACAGCCTGCTCGAGGTTCCGAAGCGACGAGGCGTACGAGACGCGCAGGTGGCCGGTCGCGTGAACCCCGAAGGCGCTCCCCGCGAGCAGCGCGACTCCCGCCTCGACGAGGAGCCGCTCGGCGAGCGTGTCCGCATCGATTGGCAGCGCCGAGACGTTGGGGAAGGCGTAGAACGCGCCGCCCGGTTCGATGCAGCTGACACCCGGGATCGTGTTCAGCGCAGGGACGAGGTAGTCGCGGCGACTGCGAAACTCGGCGACCATCTCGACGACCGCATCCTGCGGGCCCTCGAGCGCTGCGACCCCGGCGAGCTGGACGAACGGCGGCACACATGACGTGGAGTTGACGATCAGGCGTGTCAGCGGGTCAACGAGGTCGGTCGGAACGGCGGCGTACCCGAGCCGCCATCCCGTCATCGAGAAGGTCTTGGAGAAACCGTCCAGGAGGATCGTGCGGTCGAGCATCCCGGGCAGCGACGAGATGGAAGGTGCGTCTACGTCGTAGGTAATGCGTGCGTATACCTCGTCGGTGAGCACCCAGGCGGGCGTGCGCAGGATCGCCGCGGCAGCGCGTTCGAGGTCGGCCAGGGGAATAACTCCCCCGGTCGGATTCTGCGGTGCGTTGAGGATGACGAGACGCGTGCGGTCGGTGAGCAGGCTCTCGAGTTCGGCAGGATCGAAGCTGAAGCCCAGGCTTTCTCGCAGCGGCAGCGGGACGGGGGTCGCGCCTGCAAACCGCACAGCGGACTCGTAGATCGGAAAGCCCGGATCGGGGTAGATCACCTCGTCACCGGGGCTGCACGTGGCAAGGACGGTGAAGAAGAGAAACGGCTTCGCGCCGTTGGCCACGAGGACATTCTGCGGATCCACGGGAATGTCGCGAGACCACGAGAGTGACGCTGCCGCAGCCTCCCTGAGCACCGGAAGGCCCGCCGTCTGGCAGTAATGCGTCTCCCCCGCCCTGATCGCGGCGATCCCGGCCTCTGCGACGTGGGGAGGCGTCTCGAAGTCGGGCTCCCCGATCTCGAGATGGATCACGTCGAGCCCCTCCGCCTCGAGCGCACGCGCACGGGCGAGCACCGCAAAGGCGCCCTCGGTGCCGAGACGGGTGACGGCGTGCGCAACAGTCGGTCTCATCGGCTCACCATAGATGCTTGACTGGAGGCGTGAGCACCGTGGCGGAGCGGAAAGCAACCCGGAACGGCCGCATTGCCATGCTCGGGGCCGGGCTGGCATGGTCTACCGCCGGCCTCGGGCAGCACGCACTCGATGCGACCCCCGCCACCGACGTCGCCGGCCGAGCACTGTTCGCCTTTCTCACCCTGCTCGTCATCGTTCTGCTGACCGAGGGGCCGAAGGCCCTCTCCTCACTCCGCTCGCTCGGCTTCGACGGGATCGTCTTGGCACTGTGCCTCGCGATCTCCTCGGGGACGTTCATGCTCGCTCTGAACTACACGACCGTGGCAAACGTCCTGTTCTTCATGGCGGCAGCGCCGTTTCTTGCGGCAGTTCTCGGCCGGGTCATCCTGTCCGACCGAATCAGCCGACGCACCGGGGCCGCGATGGGCATTGCCGCCGCGGGCGTCGCCATCATGGTGGTCGGGTCTCTCGACGCCGGAGTACTCACCGTCTTTCTGCCCATCCTGATGACCGCGACGTTCGCCGTCGTGATCGTGATCACGCGCTACCGGCGCGAGGTGTCGATGATGCCCGCGACGTGCCTCTCTCAGGGCCTGATCGTTGTCGTGGTCGGGCCCTTTGCGTCATTCGGATCGGCCACCGCCTCGGACTGGCGGATCTTCGTCGTTCTCGGCGTCTTGCAGATGGGCTTCGGTCTCACGCTCCTGACGATCGGGGCGCGGGCCCTCCCTCCTGCCGAGGTTGCCCTTCTCGCCATGATCGAGGTCGTCCTCGGACCACTCTGGGTCTGGCTCGCCTACGCCGAGCAGCCGGCAACGGCGACCCTCGTGGGTGGGACGGTCGTGTCCGTCGCAGTCATCGTGCAGGCGACAGCGCGCGAGGACAGCGGGCAGATCGAGCCGGAGCGCGCAGTTCCGGCCGCGAGCCCGGACTGAGGACGGAGTCCAGGCCGGACCGAGGCCGGATTCAGGCCGAGGTGTCGAACGGCCCGGGGATTCGATCCGGACGACGCACCGCTGCGCAACGACCGATTCAGCCGCCCGCGGGCTTTGCCCGGTACCCGGCCGAAAGCAGGCGGGCCACGATCTTCTCGCGATGGTCTCCCTGGATCTCGATCGCCCCGGCCTTGACCGCACCCCCCGTCGCACAATGGCGCTTGAGATCGCTCGCGACAGCGCTCAGGTCACCCCCGAGGCCCCGGACGACCGTGACCGTCTTACCGCCACGACCGCCCTTCTCGCGAAAGACTCGCACAACGCCGTCGTCCGGAAGACGAGGCCCCTTCGTCGAGGCCACTGCTCGGGCGGTCTCCTTACGGCGATGGTCGCCGTCTTCACTCGAATAGACGAGCCGGTGGTTTGCCATGGCATCGATCGTAGCCACGCTTGAATGTGAAGCCCCGCCCACCGTCCATCGCGCGCGCCCGACTACAGGAGAAGGCAGGCCGCCCGGTGCAACGGATCGAGGCCCACGACCTCCCGTAGCTCGGGATCGGTCTCCTTACAGCGCCCCTCGGCCGCCGGACAGCGCGGGTGGAAGCGGCAGCCGGGAGGCACGTTCACCGGGTTCGGCGTCTCGCCGATGAGGATCTGCGGCACGGTTCGCTGGTCGGGGTCACGACGCGGCACGACCGAGATCAGTGCCTTCGTGTACGGGTGCTGGGGGTTCCGAACGACCTCCCGCGCAGGTCCCTCCTCGACAATCCGCCCGAGATACATGACCGCGATCCGGTCGGCGAAGTGGGCAGCGGTGGACAGATCGTGCGTGATCATGAGCACGCCCATCCCGTCCCGGCGGAGCCCATCGAGGAGCGCGAGGATTCCTGCCCGCACCGAGACATCGAGCATCGAGACCGGCTCGTCGGCAATCAGGAGCTTCGGCTCGAGCACGAGCGCGGCCGCGATGGCCACGCGCTGGCGCTGACCACCCGAGAGCTCGTGCGGATAGCGGTCGATGAAGAGCTCGGGTGGTGTCAGCCCGGCCCGCTCCATCGCCTCGTGCACCTTCGCCTCCCGGTCTTCGCTGCGAGCAACGAGAGAGTGAACGCGGATCGGCTCCTCGATCGTGTCCCGCACGGTGAATCGCGGGTCGAGCGACTCGTACGGATCCTGGTAGATGATCTGGATTTCCCGGCGCAACGGCCGTAGCTCCCGGGGATTCAAGCTGCCGATCTCCGTGCCGTCGAACCGGATCGAGCCACCCTGGTGCTCGACCATCCGGATCACGGTCTGGGCCGTCGTCGTCTTGCCGCAGCCTGACTCGCCGACGAGCGCCACCATCTCACCCGCGGCGACCGAGAAGGAGACGCCGTCAACTGCCTTGACGGTCAGCTGCGGCCGGCGCATGACGGCACCGAGCAGGCCGCGCGGAACCGGATACCGAGCGATGAGCCCCTCGACGTCGAGCAGCCGGGCGTCGGCCCCCGGGGGAGCCACATCCGCCTCGCTCACGACGCCATCTCGGTCAGGGCGGGGTCGTTGAGATGGCAGCGCGCCTCGTGGCCTGCCACCGGCTCCCTCCGCGGCGGACTGAGGGTCGCACACGGCTCGAAGACCGAATCGCACCGCGGCCTGAAGGGGCATCCGGCTATCTCCCTGTCGAGCCGGGGAGGTGCTCCCGGAATCGAGGCCACCTCTTCGTCGCCGAGAAGATCCGGGGTTGCCGCAAAGAGCATCCGCGAGTACGGATGTCGCGGGTCATGGTAGATCTCCGACATCCCCGCCATCTCCACGATCTGGCCCGCGTACATCACGGCTGTGCGATCACACACCTGGGCCACGACCGGAAGATCGTGGGTGACGAGGATCACCGTCAGCCCGAGCTCCTGCCCGAGCGTCGAGCTGAGGCTCACGAGCAGCTCGAGAATCTGGGCCTGCACCATCACGTCGAGCGCAGTCGTCGGCTCGTCGGCGAGGAGCACCTTCGGCGAGCAGGCGAGGGCCATCGCGATCGCGGCCCGTTGTCGCATGCCCCCGGAGAACTCGTGTGGATACCGGTCTGCCCGGTCGCCCGAGATCCCTACGAGATCGAGCAACTCCGCCACCCGCAGCCGTGCACCTTTCCTCGTCGCGAGGCCGTGCAGCACCATGGGCTCTGCAATCTGCGCGCCCACGGTCTTGACGGGGTTGAAGGCGTTCATCGCACCCTGAAAGATCATCGCGATGTCGTTCCAGCGATGAGGGCTGATCGTCTCCTCGCCGCCGATGAGGATGTCCTTGCCCTCGAGAATCACCTTACCCGAGACCGAGGCCGTTGCGGGCAGCAGCCCCATCATGGCAAGGATCGTCGTCGTCTTACCACACCCGGACTCCCCGACGAGCCCCATCCGCTCTCCCTCGCGCAACTCGAACGTCACTCCCTGGACGGCATGTAACTCGCCGCCGCCGGGCAACGCGAACCACACGTGCAGGTCCTCGACCCGGATCACCGGCGGGCGGGAGCTCATTTCGACGCCTCCGGCCCCGCTGGCGTGCGAACCCGGAAGCGCTTCACGGAGAGATGACCGACGCGGAGGCGCGGGTTGAGCCCGTCCTCGACGGACTGGCCAACCATCGTGCAGGCGAGAATGACGATCGTCACGCACACGCCGGGCGGCACGATCGCCCACCAGGCGTTGTTGATCGTCGCCTCACCCGTGAACGCGTTCTCGATCAGCCGCCCCCAGGAGATCGTGCTCGGGTCGCCGAGACCGAGGAACGTGATGAAGGTCTCGGCGAAGATCGCGAGCGCGATCATCAGGACGGTGTTCGCGATGAGGAGCGGGGCCACCTGGGGTAGGACATGCTTGACCACGAGCCGACGGTTGCCCGCTCCGAGTGCCTGGGCGCGCTTCACGTAGACCCGCTCGCGGACGCTCTTCACCTGGGCACGGATCAGCCGGGCGGTGCTCGTCCAGTAGATGATCCCGATGATGATCACGATGTTCTTCAGGTTCCGGCCAAACAGGGCGGCGGCGATGATCATCAGTGGAATGTCGGGAATCACGAGCATGTAATCGGTGAACCGCATCAGCACGGTGTCGGTCGTACCACCGAAGTAGCCGGAGAGCACCCCTACGGTGCCTCCGATCAGCATCGCGACGAGTGCGGCGAGAAAGCCGACGCCGAGCGAGACGCGACTGCCGGCGATCAGAAGCGAGAGCATGTCGCCGCCCCCGTCATCGGTCCCGAGCCAGTGGGCACCGCTCGGCGGCGCATAGACGGGGCCGGTTTTGGCCGTCGGATCGTACGGCTCGAGCCAGGGGGCGAAGATTGCGACGACAACGAAGAATACGATGATCCCGAGTCCCGCCATCGCCGCGGGGCTGCCAAAGACGGTCGAACGAACAAATCCCGGCCGGCTGGTCTTTGCGATGCCGTGCGCGAGGCCGTCCTCGTCTGCCGCCTGCAGCGGCTCGATCAGGCTCACGTCGTCACCCGCGGGTCGAACCTGAAGTAGAGCAGGTCGGCAAGCAGATTGAAGAAGATCACCGACAGGGTCAGCAGGAGGAAGATCGCCTGCAGAAGCGGGAAGTCGCGCTTGTCGATCGCCTCGACCGTCAGCAGTCCGAGCCCCGGATAGGAGAACACGTACTCGACGGTGATCGAGCCACCGATGATGAAGCCGAGCGACAGGGCGACGAGGGTGATGATCGGCAGCATCGCGTTTCGCAGTCCGTGGCTCCGCACGATCGCCCAGTTCTTCAGGCCCTTCGCCCGCGCTGTGAGCACGTAGTCCTCGCCGAGCGTCTCGAGCATCGCGGAACGCACAATCAGGGCGTAGTCGCCGTAGAGGACGAGCCCGAGCGTCAGCGCGGGCAGGAACATGTGTTTCATTCGATCGCTGAAGAGGGCCCAGGTCGAGGCATCGGCGAAGAGGCCGAGGGTCGGTGTCTTGATCCCCGAGGACGGAAGCCCGATAGCGTTGGCCACGAAGAAGATCAGCATCAGGCCGAGCCACTGTGTCGGCATCGAGTAGAATCCAAGGGCCGTGTAGAGGCCGCCCTTGTCGGCAAAGGTGCCACGGCGCCATGCCGCGACCACCCCCACGAGGGTGCCGAACACGATCGCAAAGAGCGTCCCGAGTGCGATCATCGGCAACGAGTTCTTGATCGGCTCGACGAGCTCGCCACGGACTGGCTTTTCCGAGGGAACGGAGTTACCGAGATCGAAGTGGGCGAGGTCGGCGAGGTAGAGCCTGTACTGCACCCACCGGGACTCGTCGAGACCGAGATTGCGCCGCTGGGCCTCCTTGAACGCGACGCTGCACTGCCTGCAACGAAGACCCGAGATAGCGTCGCCCGAGAGGGCGCGGAAGAGCACGAAGTTGAGAGTGATCGCGATGAAGACGGTCAGGATCGCAAACGCAACCCGCTTCACCACGTAGTCGGCACCTCTCACCTCAGCGCTCCCCCGCTCCTCTCCGGTCTCTCATCGGCTACGGCTGCCTGGGCGAGGTGTAGTAGACCTTGGAGTAGCCGCTGAGCTTCGGGCTGAAGTCCGTCCACGTGTCCACATGAGCGTCGATGCCAAGGTGGTTTGTGAGTTGGGTGTAGTAGAAGTTGTCGTAGACGATCTTCTGCATCTCGTACACGAGCGTCCTGCGCGCCTCGGGGTCAACCGTGATGCCCTGCTCGTCGTACATCTTGTCGTAGGCGGGGTTATTCGCTCCGGTGTCGCTCCAGGAACACCACTGGCCCTTCGTGACGACGGACAGCATGAAGTCGGGATCGACGTAGCCGATCCAGTCCCACATTGCGATGTCGAAGCCCGTGTACTGCTTGCTCTCCGGCCCCGAGCAGTCGCCCGTCTCGACCGCGAACGCTGCCGTGGCATCTCCTCCGACCTTCTGCGTGACAGTGACGCCCAGCCGTGCGAAGCCATCCTTGACGATATCGAACGACCGATCTACGTTGAAGTCCGTAGACGTCGGGGTCACGATCTCGTACGCCATCTGGTGCGCCTCCTGCGCATATGTCCCGGTCGTAGCGGGAACCATGCGGACGGCGGTTGTTTTGGACTTCGCGTATCCCAGCTTGTCGAGCGCCGCGTTGGCGGCTGCGCAGTCGTACTCGAGAGGTCCCAGGTCGGGGTTCTCGAGCGGTGAGATGTGGCCGACGATGCTCTCGACCTTCGTGGCATAGCCCGCGAAGACGACGGCAATGATCTGTTTACGGTCAACGCACATCGACAGGGCCTTCTTCACCGCCGGATCGAGCAGTTCCCGGTTCTTTGGCTTGGCGGGATTCGAGTTCCACGTGATGTTGGTCGTCTCGGAGCCCGGGATCGTCGTGACGACGACGTTCGGGGCCCTCTTCACTGCGTCCACGGCCACGAACGGCACCTGGTCGGTCCAGTCGATATCTCCGTTCTTCAGGCCGGCGATCACCGCGTCGGCGTTCGTGTAGTACGTCAGGGCGACGCCGGAGGCGTTCGAGGGCGGGCCGTAGAAGTCGGCATATGGCTTGAACGCGGTTGTCCCCTTCTTCTCGTACTGGGTGATCGTGTACGGGCCGGCTCCGACGATCGGGAGGTTGAACTCGGGGTGGTAGCTCTTCAGTCCCTTGCCGTCGGCGCCGACCTTCGGCCCCCAGACGTGCTCGGGGAGGATGAAGACCTGCTCCAACTGTGCAAGCACGTTCCCGACGGGGGACTCGTAGTGGACCACGACCGTCGTGTCGTCAATCGCCTCGGCGTTCTTCACATGCGCGAGTGCGGCTGCGGCGACGGCCGTCGCGTCTTTCGCGTACTTGACCGTCGTGTTGATCGTCCAGGCGGCGTCAGCAGCCGTCAGCGGCTCGCCGTCAGACCACTTCGCGTTGGGCCGAAGCTTGAACGTCCAGTCCTTCCCGTCCTCGGACGTCGTCCACGACTCGGCCAGGTCACCCTCGAACTCGAAGGCGTCGTTGTACTGCACAAACTGCGGGAAGATCATCTGCATCGCGATGTACGCTTGCCCCTCGATGTAGTTGAACGGGTTGAGCGAGTCGATGTAGCTCGCCGTCCCGATGCGGAGCACGCCACTCGACGAATCGCTTCCGCCCCCACACCCTGCAGCAACACCCACGATCGCGGTCACCAGCGCCGCCGCTATCAGCCTGCGTATTCTCATCTCGGGCTCCCTCTTGTCTCGGTAACCGGAAGGCGCACCACGCGCCACTGTTGGTCGGACTGTCTTTTCGATACGCCGCACCATCCTACCCTTCTGTACCGGGGAGACACCGCCGGTCGATACCCCGGCTTCACATCAGATACCAATCGAGGAATCCCTCCAGCCGGCGGTAGAAGTCGAGTTGCGGCCCGACCCGCAGGAACCCGTGGCCCTCGGTCGGGTACGTAACGTACTCGTAGGTCTTGCCGAGTCGGGAGAGCTCGGCCACGAGCTCGGTGGACTGCTCGAACGGAACGCGCCGGTCGGTGTGCCCGTGGGCGACGAGGATCGGTACCCGAACAGCGTCGAGCCTGAGCACCGGTGAGGCGGCGAGGTAGTCCTCCCGCCGTTTTCCCGGATGGCCCATGATCCGCATCTGCATCTGTACGCCCGCTCGATCCGCCTGGGCCCAGGTCGTCAGGGCATCACAGTCGCCGTACTTGCAGACGGCGCAGCGGAACCGGTATCCGGGGTCGTCGGTGACCGAGAGCAGCGCCATGTACGAGCCATAGCTCGGTCCGAAAATGCCGAGACGGTCGCCGTCCACCCAGCCGACCGTTCGGAGATAGTCGGCTGCAGCCAGGCAGTCCTTCGTGTCGTCAACGCCCCAGACGCCGTGATTGGCGCGCTCGAAGTCGCTGCCGTGCCCCGTGGAGCCACGGTAGTTGATCGCGAACCACGCGTAGCCCCGGTCAACGAAGTACTGGGCATGGCCGTCCCATTCACCGCCGTAACAGTCGGCCGGGCCACCGTGCGGGTAGACGATCGCAGGCACCGGACACTCCGCCGAGGCGGTCGAGGGGCGATAGAGGAAGGCCTGGAGCTCACGCCCGTCGAACGTCGTGTACGTCAATTCCTCGGCGACAACGTAGGGCGCGCGCACGACGGCGAGCGGCGCGGGTGCGTGGATCGCCACCGGCTTCTCCCCCTCGGCGACGAGGCTGAGCTCGGGGGGAGTCGTCGGGCTCTCGTAGCTTGCGAGGATGCGGCCGCCCGCCGTCCAGGCCGGCGCACCCCAGACGCCGCCCGCGGCGAGGTCGGTGACGGTGCCGTCGGCGGTTGCGACGGTCACGAGATCGAAGCGCCCGGCTCTTCCCCGCGTGGCCGCGAGTCGGGTGCCGTCGGGATGCCAGCGTGCCTCGAGAAAATCGGCTTCCGCCGCCGTCAACTGCCGCACACCGCTGCCGTCTGCGGCGACGAGATGCAGTTCGAACCAGCCGCTGCGCTCCGAGGCCACGGCGAGCGTCGTCCCGTCGGGCGACCAGTCGAGAGCGTAGTCGCGAATCCCCGGTGTCCCCGTCAACGCCCGCACGGTGCCGCCGGCGACATCGACGACCCGGACCTCGTAGCGGCTGTAGTCGCTGTGGGGAACAAAGACGTAGGCGACGGCCGAGCCGTCGGGCGAGACGATCGCGCCCTGCTCATCGCCGTGCGTGTCCAGGTCGCCGTGCTCGCGGGCGAGCCGCTGCGGCCATGCTTCGGCCACCGCGACGACGGCGAGGCGATCGCAGCGGTCTCGCTCGACCGAGACGACGAGGCGATCGTTGCCGACCCATCCCGGACTGCCCGCCTCGACAACCCGCCGTGCCGGGCCTCCCTCGGTCGGCACCACGCAGACCCAGCCGTCGTCGGTAAAGGCCACGGTCGCGCCGTCGGGCGAGAAGACCGGCTGGGTGTCCTCCCAGTACGGGTGCGGGTCACGGCCGGTCGTGAGCCGCCTGGGCACGCCACCCTCGAAGTCGAGCAGCCAGAGGTCGGAGGTGTCGCGATCCTGGATGAAGACGGCCGAACGGCCGTCGGACGAGACGGAGGGTGATCTCGGCCGCTCGGTCGCGATGACGGCCTCGAGCCGCCAGTTGGCCGGAGGCTTCACGTCCACACGGGCCGGACGCGGAATGCCACCGTGCTCGTCCTTGCCTCTCCAACTCTGCAACGGCTCGGGCATCCAGGTTCCATCCTTCCGGGGTTTCGAGGACAAGGTCTCAGATCGAGTCGAGATCGTAGCCAGCTTCCTGCAGTACCACCCAGGACACCGCACAGCCGGCAACGATCTGACCCGTCCCCCGGTGGCCCGCCCGATCAGCTGCATGGTGGCGTCCCTGTAGTCTCGTCGCGATGGGAGAGCGGACACTCCGTCAGCACGGTCTCCGGATCGGTCATCTCGAGGCCGGTGCTGCCAACGCAATCACCGACGTCGAAGGTGTGCGCGTCGGCCACGTCACCGTCGTCCGTGACGAGGTGCAGCCTCCCGAGGGGCGTGGGATTGCGCGGACAGGTGTGACGGCGATCGTGCCGGGCGGTGAGACATCCACGTTCCGTCGCCCGGTTCCCGCAGGAGCGACGGCCCTGAACGGCGCGGGCGAGCTGACCGGGTTCCTGCAGATCTCCGAGTGGGGGCTGATCGAGACGCCGATCTACCTCACCTCGACGATGGCCGTAGGGCGCGTCTTCGACGGCGCAATTGCAGCCGCCTGCGCGGCGGACGCGGGAGTCGGCGTGGACGACGTCGTGATCCCGGTCGTCGGCGAGTGCGACGACAGCTGGCTCAACGACGCACGCACGGTGCAGGTCGAGGCCGCCGACGCGGGGCGCGCCGTCGCGAACGCGCAGGCCGGTGCCGTCGCGCAGGGCTGCATCGGCGCCGGAACCGGGATGATGGCGTTCGGCTGGAAAGGCGGCATCGGCTCGTCGAGCAGGCTCGTGCCCGAGGTGGAAGCGACGGTCGGTGTGCTCGTGCTCGCGAACTTCGGCTCGGCCCGCGACCTCCGGATCGACGGTGTGCCGGTCTTTCCCACCGTCGGCAACGGCCTCGATCCGCGGCGCCCCGCAGGCAGTTGCATCGCGGTCGTCGCAACCAATGCACCGCTGCACACCACACAACTCGAACGGCTGGCCCGCCGGGCGGGCCTCGGCCTTGCGCGAACCGGGTCGGTCGCCCATCACGGCAGCGGCGAAATCTTCCTCGCCTTCTCGACGGTGGCGGAGGAGCGTGACGACGCGTCTGCACGCCGGGTCACGAGGCCGTCGGTTCCGGACGGGCTCCTCGACCCGCTCTTTGCCGCCGCCGTCGAGGCGACCGAGGAGGCAGTGCTCAACGCGCTCTGGGCCGCGACGGATGCGACAGGGCGCGAAGGGCGTATCGTGCGCGCCATCCCCCACGCTCCGGTGCTCGACCTCCTACGGCTCCACGGGCGGCTGGGCGCGTAGCGTCCGACCACGGCTTACCGTGGGGTGTCGCCACAGCTACAGCCTGCCGGAGCGGGCGATCCCCCAGACGAGCCAGACAGCGAAAGCACCGGAGATAATGAAGCCGAGAAACGAGACTATGTGGAGTCCTACGACGTGTGGCCCGCCTGTTGCGAGAACGCCGAGGATCGCCGAGCCGACGAGACCACCGAGGACGATCAGCGCCACCGCGAGCCGATTGACGGCATGGTGGATGTGGTAGCTGATGTCATCGAGGCCCGGGTTCCGGATCTGGACTGTCAACTGCCCCTGGCGCGTCTGCTCCATCACATCCCGTATCTGGGAGGGCAACTCCCGCGCAACGGCGGCGAGGTCGCGCACCTCGGCCTGCGCACGCAACGATATCCGCCTCGGCGAGAACCGTTCGGCAATCAACTGGCGGGCGTAGGGCCGCGCCACCTCGAACACGTTGAAGTCCGGATACAACTCGACCCCGACGGCACCGAGCGTGGCTACCGCCTTGTCGAGCGTGACGAACCGGCTCGGTAGGCGGAGATTCAACGAGTAAACGAGGTCGAGGGCTTCCCGGATCACCTCGACCGGATCGATGTCCGAGACCCGCGACCCGTGATACCGGTAGAAGAGCTCCTCGAGGGCCTCCCTGAACTCGTCTTCGCGGTCTTTCGGGTAGCTCAGCCCGAGGTCGGCGAGATGCCGCGGCAGAGCAGCGACGTTCTCGGTTGCTGCGTCGATGAAGAGGCGCGTCAGGTGCGTCATGTCCTCGTTGGTCAGGCGCCCCGCGAGCCCGAAGTCAACGAGGCCTATCCGCCCGTCATCCAGAAGCAGGATGTTCGCGGGGTGTGGGTCGCCATGGAAGAAGCCGTGACGGAAGATCATCGTCATCCACGCGTCCGTCATCCGATAGGCGATCTCACGGCGTTCCTCGAGCGAGCGCGACTCGAGGTCGAGGTCGGCAAACTGGGCTCCCTCGAGATACTCGAGCGTCAGCACGCGTGCCGACGAGTAGCGCCAGATGACCTTCGGTACGACAACCTCGGTCGAGCCGCCGAAGTTACGGCGGAACGTCTCGGCGTTCCGGGCCTCGTGGTTGTAGTCGAGTTCCTGCCGGATCGAGCGTGCAAACTCCTCGACGAGAGCCTCCGCGTCGATGAAGTCGAGGGCATGAACCCGGTCACGAATGACCCTGGCAGCCGACCGCATCAGCTCGAGATCCGACTCAACCTGACGGGGTGCCTCCGGCCGCTGCACCTTGACGACGACGGCCTCGCCGGTCGGCAGCGTCGCGCGGTGCACCTGGCCGATCGACGCGGCCGCCAGCGGCACCTCGTCGAAGTCGAGGAACGCCTGCTCGATCGTGAGCCCGACCTCCTCTTCGATGACACGGCGGATCTCGGAGAAGTCAACCGGCGCGACGTCGTCCTGCAGGCTCCGCAACTCGACCACGATGTCAGGGGGCATCACATCCGGCCGGGTCGAGAGCAACTGCCCGAACTTGACGAACGTCGGGCCCAGTTCGTCGAGCATCTCGCGAAGCCGCCGGCCACGGTCGGCCAGTTGCGTGTTGTCGTTGCCGCGCCGTCGGTCGATGAGATAGCCGAACCCGTGCCGTGTGGCTACACGACCGATCTCGGACAGTCGGCCGATCTTCCGCTGAGGGCGCGCAGTCTCCATCGTCACATTGTCGTCGTCAGAGCCGGTTTCGGCTACGGGTGCGACCCCGAGGCATATCTAGAGGGGTTTCTCGAGCAGGCGCAGACGGTGCTCGAGTTGCGCCACGCGAAGCGCGAGGTCGTCTACCTCGTCGCGCCGAACGACGCCGAGGTGACCGAGGGCCCTGTCGGCTACACCGGCAGGAAGCGAACCGATCTTCTCCGCCTCGGCCCGCCAGCTCGTGACCATGTCGCGGACGGCGTTTCGCATCTCGTCACGCTCGACGCCGACGCGACGAGCTAGATCATCCGCGAGCGCCTCCGAGGCCTCGACCGTGAGCGATGCCCAACCGAGCGCCGCGAGCGCCAGCTCCTCGAGCGAGTGCGGCGCGGATGAACCATTCTCGTCCATGGAACCATTGTACTGCCACAGCTGCCCGCCGTCCAACCAAAAAACCGGTGATCCAGCAGGTGTCTCGCCCGCCGGGACGGTCGTCACGCCAAACCCGCATGCACACCAAACGGGCGAGACAGGTCTCGCCCCTACGGAGAACCGGAATGCTTTCCGGCGTCGTGCTCTACCGGGCGCGGCCGTGCGGGCGGCTAGAGCGCCTGGCACGGCGACGATCACGGGCTGATGTGTCGCCCTCCTTCGGCGCAGCGGCGTCCTCGGACGCGGGCTTCGGTGCCAGCAGTTCGTCGGCCTCGGTGACGAGCGTCGCCGACGACGCGTCGAGCAGGACGGTTCCACCGACCGACTGCACTTCGCCCGTCTCGTCATGCTTCCGACGCGCGTACTCCGGCTCGCGCTCCTTGATCCAGTCGAGCAGCGGAGCTGCGACGAAGATCGACGAGTACGCGCCGGAGGCGATCCCGATCAGCAGGGCAAAGGCGAAGTCGTTCAGCGTCGCACCGCCGAAGATCAGGAGCGAGACGATCGGCAGCAGCGTGATGAAGGTTGTCGCGAGGGACCGCGGGATCGTCTCCCAGAGCGAGACGTTCGTGATCTGGCGGAACGACGCGCGCTTCATCAGCGGGATGTTCTCCCTGATGCGATCGAAGATGATGATCGTGTCGTAGATCGAGTACCCGAGCACGGTCAGCACCGCGGCAACCGTGGCGGTCGTCACCTCCCGGCCGAGCAATGCGTAGATCCCGATCGTGATCAGGACGTCATGAATCAGTGCGACGATCGCCGGAACAGCGAACTGCCACTGGAATCGCAACGAGATGTAGCCGACGATGAGCAGGAGCGAGACGACGATCGCAAGCAGGGCGCTCTTGGCGATCTGGCGGCCGAAGCTCGCCGACACGTTCTTGATCCCGAACGAGCCGGCGTCAACCGTCTTCTTCAGATCCGCCGTGAGCTCTGCCGTCTCGTCGGTGGTCAACGTCTCCGTCCTGATCTGGAAGCTCTTGTAGCTGTCGTTCGTCGAGGGCCCACGGCCCTGGATGACCGCGTTCGCCTGACCGACGCGAGCGGTCTGGAGGCGAACCTGCGTGAGGGAGGTCGGCGTCGGCGTCTCGAAGCCGATCTGGGTTCCACCCTTGAAGTCGATCCCGAGGTTGAGTTGCAGGATCGCAAGCGAGAGCACCGAGACGACGATGATGGTGGCCGAGAGGCCGAACCAGAGCCGCCGCTTGCCGATGAAGTCGATCTTCAGCCACGACGGGATGCCACCGCCGGAGGTGCCGATCACCCGAGGGTTCCTGAGGAACTTCGAGTCGGCGAGGAGCGAAAGGAAGGCGCGGGTTGCGAGCACGGCGGTGAGCATCGAGATCGCGGTACCGATCAGGAGCATCAGGGCAAATCCGCGCACCGACGACGTCGCTACGGCAAACAGAACGAGTGCCGTGATCGCGGTGACGACGTTAGCGTCAACGATCGTCGCGAAGCCCTTCGTGTAGCCCGTCTGGATCGCCGCCTTGATGCTGCGTCCGGCACGCGCCTCTTCCTTGATCCGTTCGAAGATGACGACGTTCGCGTCGGCGGCCACCCCCAGTGTCAGCACGAGCCCTGCGAAGCCGGGCAGCGTCAGCGTCACGTTGAACAGAAGGATCGCGGCATAGAGGAAGGCCGCGTACACGCCGAGACCGAGGACTGCGATGAGGCCGAGGAAGCGGTAGAAGACGAGCAGGAAGAGCGCCACGAGCAGCAGGCCGACGATCGCCGCGGTCTTGGCCTCGTCGAGCGAGTCCTTCCCGAGCGTCGCCGAAATAGCCGTCTGGTCGAGCGTGACGAAGTTGACCGGGAGGGCGCCGGTCTGGAGGACGAGCGCGAGGTCCTTTGCCTCCTGAATGTCTCCGATGCCTGAGATCTGCGCGTTCCCCGAGATCCCACCCGAGAGCGTGTTGTCGGTGTAGTCGATCTGCGGCCACGACCGGATCTCACGGTCGAGCACGATCGCAAAGTGCTGCGGTGCATTTCTCAGCTTCCCGCGCAGGTACTCCGAGCGGGTGATCTCCTGGAATCTGTCGCTCCCCTTCTTCGTGAACTCGAGGGAGACGATCGGCTCGTTCGAGCGCGTGTCGAAGTCCTGTCGTGTGCCGGAGAGCTTGAGGTCGGCACCCGTCATCTGCGGCACGGTTGGGGGTGTGTTCTTGAAGAGGTAGTACGACCTCCCCGTTGGCGCCCCGTTTCCTCCGGGGCACACGACGGCCTGGACGCCGCACGAGATCACGACCGTCTCGTTGGGCGTCCCGAAGAGCTTGTAGCCGTCGGGCAGCTTGCCGTCGTACCGGGCAAGCGCCTTCTCCTTCGTCGAGACCGGCCCGACGACGAGCTTCTTCTTCTTGTCGAAGAGCCACCACTGATCGGACGTGCCCTTGACGAGCGCCTGCTGGCCTGCGAGCAGCGCGTAGACCGAGTCACGCGGCTGCGGGTTCCCGGTGATGTCGATCGACGGCGAGACGAGGCTCGTCTCGAGGTCGTAGAGCTCGAGCTGTGCCGTCTTGCCGATGATCTTCGCCGCGGCCTCGGGATCTTTGACACCCGGCAGCTGGATCGTAATCTGATCCTTGCCCTGCGTGCGAATCTCCGGCTCGGAGACGCCGAGGCGGTCAACGCGGTCACGCATGATCGTCACCGACCGGCTCAGGTCCTCCTTGGTGAGCTCACGGCCCTTCGGCGGCACCGCCTGCTTCGTGATCTCGAGGCCGCCCTGAAGGTCGAGGCCTAGCGTGGGCGTCTGATGCAGGGGCGACGAGGGTACGACCATGAGGCCGACGCCGACGAGTGCGGCGACGACCAGGGCAACAACGATGATGGCTCTGCGATGGGTCATGGATGCGGCGGGAAGGCTAGCTGCGCTCGGGGACTGCCGTTCCCTCTCCAGCACCCGGATTTACAGAATCTTCTTCGCCGTTAACCTCCGCTACCCCTGCAGGCGCCAGTTCGGCCACATCTGCGAGGATCTCGGCCTCTTCGTCCACGATGTCGCCGTCCGACGCATCGCCATCGTCGTCGTCCTCGTCGTCGTCCTCGTCGTCGTCCTCCGGCTTGACGACCGTCGCGAGCGCCTTGCGGGCGACCCTCACGTGGATCCCGTCGGCGATCTCGACAATGATGTCTCCCCCATCCTCATCGGACTCGAGTTCCTCGACGATGCCGTAGATGCCGCCGACCGTGAGCACCTCATCCCCGACGGCAACCGTCGAGAGCAGCCGCTGCTGCGCCTGCGCCTTCGCGCGTTGTGGGCGGATCATGAGCACGTACATGAGTCCGAAGAGAAGAACGATGATCAGCAGTCCTGACACGGATCCTCCTGTGGGCCACCGGCGAGTCGCGAGAGCGTTTCTGTGCGGAAGTCGTCGAACCCTCCACGGCGAATCGCATCCCGCGCATCCGCGGTGAGTCGGTGAACGAGCCATAGGTTATGCAAAGAGAGGAGTCGGAGGCCGAGTACCTCGTTCTGATTGACGAGATGACGGATGAACGCCCGCGAGAATCGAGTGCATGCCGGGCAACCGCAGCCGTCCTCGAGGGGACGCGGATCGCGCGCATACCCGGCGTTTCGGAGGTTCATCCTTCCGGTTGCCGTCATCGCGGTGCCCGTCCTCGCGTTCCGGGTCGGCAGGACACAGTCGAACATGTCGATCCCTGCCGCTATCACCCCGATGATCCCCTCGATGTCGCCGAGCCCCATGAAGTAGCGCGGTCGATCGGCAGGCAGGAGCGGCGCGGCCCAGCCGACGGTCTCGAGCATCTCCGCCCTGCTCTCACCAACCGCAAGACCACCAAGAGCGTTGCCGTCGAACCCGAGCACAACGATCTCCTCGATCGAACGACGCCGGAGCTCGGGATCGGTGCCTCCCTGGGTAATCCCGAACCGCAGCTGCCCCGGCGCCCGTGGCGCGTCAACCTGGATGCGGGCCCAGAGCTCGGTACGCCTGACCGCATCCCGGTGCTCGTCGCGGGAGGCGCCCGCGGGCGGGCAGATGTCGAGGCACATCGCGATGTCGCTCCCGAGCCGCCTCTGGATCTCCGCGACGCCGAGGGGCGTGAACCTCTCGGCGTCGCCGTCGTAGACCGAGCGGAAGGTGACCCCGTCGTCATCCACCGCGAGCAAGGTGTCACGGAGGGAAAATACCTGGAAACCGCCGGAATCGGTCAGGATCGGCCCGTCCCAGCCCGAGAACGCGTGGATCCCGCCGAGCTCCTCGATCAGCTCCTCGCCCGGCCTGAAATGGAGGTGGTAGGTGTTCGCAAGAATCACGGCGGCCCCCGCCTCGCGCACCTCGTCCGGGTGCAGGGTCTTCACGGTCGCCTTGGTGCCTACAGGCATGAACGCCGGAGTCGGAATGTCACCGTGCGCGGTGTGGACGGTACCCGCGCGCGCCGCGCCGTCCGTGGTCTCGAGCGAGAAGCAGGTCACGGGGCCGAGGCTAGATGAAAGCAATGTCGGTACCGGGCTTCAGCCTGACTCCGACACCGCTTTGCACCCACCGTCACAGGATCAACATCGCGTCGCCGAAGGAATAGAATCGGTACTCCTCCTCGATCGCAAGTCGGTAGAGGTCGCGCACGACCTCGACTCCGGCGAACGCCATCACGAGAGCAAGCAGCGTTGACCGTGGCAGATGGAAGTTCGTCAGCAACGCATCGACACGCTGGAACGTGAACCCGGGCAGGATGTAGAGCGACGTCCGGCCTTCCAGTTCGCCGCCGCGGACGATCGTCTCGAGCACCCGCACCGTTGTCGTGCCAACCGCGAGCACGCGCTCGGCCGCCTCGATCCTGCCCCAGGACAGCGGCGTGACCCGGTAGCGCTCCCCGTGCAGCTCGTGGTTCTCGAGCTCGGATACGCCAAGCGGCCGGAAGGTGTCGAGACCGACGTGGAGCGTAACCCTCTCGACGTCGAGTCGCCCGAGCAGGTCGGGCGTGAAATGGAGGCCCGCGGTGGGCGCGGCCGCCGAGCCAGGGTCAACCGCGTAGACGGTCTGATAGCGCGCGGCGTCGGCGAGAGGCTCGTGGATATAGGGAGGCAACGGAGGCTCGCCTTCCGGCTCCCCGTCGAGATGAACCCGCCAGCGCCCCTCGCCAAGCGACTCGAGGAGCTCGACGGGGCCGAGCCGCTCACCGGCCCGCAGCCGCCGTGACGGGCGAGCGAGCGCCTCCCAGACTCCCTCACCCAACGGCTCGAGCAGCAGCACCTCCGCCTTGCCGCCCGTCTCGCGTTGCAGATGGAGGCGCGCCGGTACGACCTTCGTGTCGTTGACGACGACGAGCGCGTCGCCGGCCTCTCCCGGAAGGTCTGCGAACAACAGGTGACGCACAGCCCCCGTCGCACGCTCGTAGACGAGAAGCCGCGAGCCATCACGCCGGTCGGCCGGTCGCTGGGCTATCAGTTCGGGCGGCAGGTCGTAGTCGAGCTCGTTCGATCTCATCCGGTGGCCAGCGTAGCCTTGCGCTCGCGGACGAAGCAGAGTAACCTTGCACCCATGGACGATCAGGCACTGGAGAGAGCGAAGCAACGGATCGCGGCAGCGCGCGAAGGCCGCAACGAGGAAGGACGGTTCGAGGCAGCGCTTCGCCGCTCGCGCGAGGAGGTCGAGGCACTCGGCGCCGCGGCACTGACGCTCGAGGCGGCGTTGCCCGGCCAGGTCGGCGAGGCCGTGCAGGAAGGGCTGCGCCGCGAGGTGCTCCCCGTGGCCCGGAACCTCGGCGAGATCAAAGGGCTGCTCAACAACGCAATCGGGCGGCTCGAGCGGATGGAGCAGGAACTGATCGCCGAGAGGAACGCGCGACTCGACGACCTCACCCTCCTCGTCGATCTCATCTCGTCTGGCTGGAAGGGCGTAGACCGGCGCCTCGAACGGCTCGAGCAGGGCGATACCGCCAATGTCCTGTCACTTCAGGACCACCGCGCCGCCGCGTCCTAGCCAACGGGTGAGCGCCGGTTGCGCTGACACCGTTTCTCGGGCCGGCGCCGACCTCACCCCTCCACGAGGATCGCCGCACAGATCGCGGCCCACACGGCAACGGTGACGAGAATGGGCCTGTCCCCGAGAAGGACATTCTCGGGCTCCTCCCCCGCATCGCTGCGGCGGAGCAGCTGGAGGTAGCGGCCGAGGCCGAAGACGACAAAGGGCACCGTCACGACGAGGCTGTAGGAGTCGCGAGCCGTGAGCGTGTAGAGCACGTAGGCCACGGTGGCAGCACCCGCGACAAGGATGAGCAGGCGGTTGAGGAGCGCTGCCGAGTAGCCCTCGAGCACGCGCCTCCCCGGCGCACGGTCGTCTCTCACGAGTGCGAGCTCCGCTCGACGCTTACCGAGGGCGAGAAACAGGGCGAGCAGCCCCGTGCAGACGAGAAGCCAGGGCGAGATCCGTACGTCTACGGCGATCGCTCCGGCTGCCGCGCGGATCACGAAAAGCGTGGCTATGACGAGGACATCGACGCAGACGACGTGTTTGAGGCAAAGCGAATACGCCGTCTGGAGACCTGCAAAACAGAGCAGGCACGCAAACGAGGGAGGGCCGAGAAGCGCCACGACGACGAGGGCGCCAAACAGCAGCACGCCGGCGAGCACGATCGCCGACCGCACGGGAAGCTCACCCCGCGCGATCGGACGCCGCTGCTTGACCGGGTGCAGCCGGTCGGCCTCCACGTCCCGGAGATCGTTCACGAGGTAGGCGGCACTCGACGCCGCGCAGTAGGCGACGAATGCGGCTAGCGCCCAGAGCCACAGCCGGGGATCCCCGACCTCCCCCGCGAAGATGATGCCGCCGAAGAGCAGCAGGTTCTTGAGCCACTGTCGCGGGCGCAGAGCGACGAGAGCCGCACGAGCCGGGGATCGTCGTTCTCGGGGCGACGTCACGCCGGTCGCTCGGGCAGTACCAGCCTGAACCGGCTTCCTTCCCCGACGGTGGACTCGAGCTCGATGCGTCCGCCGAGCGCAAGTGCCAGCTCCCGGGCGATCGGGAGACCGAGGCCGGTGCCGTGGTTGTCGCGTGAGATGAAGGGGACGAAGATTCGCTCACGTTCGTCGGGCCCGATTCCGGGACCCGTGTCACGCACGTCGATGCTCACTTCGCCGCTGCCGCTCGCCGAGCCGATCGAGATCGTCCCGCCGTCGGGCGTCCAGCGAAAGGCATTCGCGAGCAGGTTCGTGAGCACCTGCATCACCCGGTCGCCGTCCGTGACGATCGTCGGCGCCGCGGGGTCGGAATCGAGCCTGAAGGTGACGCCACGGGCACGCGCCTCCTCGCCGAATCCCGCGTGAGCCTGCGCCACGAGCGCGCCGATGGCGACCTCCTCGGCGTGCACGGTGAACCGGTGGGCGTTCAGCTTGGCGAGGTCGAGAACGTCGCCGACGAGCCTCTCGAGCCTGACCGTCTCACTGGCCACGACGTCGAGGGAGGCTCTCTCCGCCTCGGGGTCGTCGAACAGCCCATCACGAATCGCGTCAACGTGACCCTTGATCGCCGTCAACGGTGTGCGTAGCTCGTGGGAGACGGACATCAGGAATTGCCGCTCTCGCTCCTCGGTTGCCGAAAGCCGCGCAGCCATCTCGTTGAACCTCTGTGAAAGGTGGCTGATCTCGTCGCCCCCTTCCCCCGCCGGGACCCTGACGGCGTAGTTCCCCGCGGCGATCTCGTCCGCCGCACTCGAAAGCGCCAACACGGGGCCGGTGATCCTGCGTGACAGCCACCAGGAGAGGATCCCTGCGAGCAGCGCGCCGATGGCGAACGCAGCGGTAAGACGGACAACGAGAGAGAGCCACTGGTCACGCAGCTCTGTCCGCGGCTTCGCAACGATGATCGCCCCGAGCGCCTCGCTCCCTGGCTCGAGCCGCACGGGCCCGGAGGCGGCGAGGTAGGCGCGGTTGCTACCCGGCGGCGTGAACTCGAAGCTGACCGGCCTCTTCAGGGCGCGCGCCTCGGGCGGCACCAGCGCCTCGGCAAGCCGCGGCAGTCCCGAGTCCTGACCCGGGAAAAGTGAAGCGCCGATGTAGAAGATCCGATCACCGGTCGCAAGCTCGAGCTCCGAGGCCGCGAAGTCGATCGCGCCAGATCCCTCGTCTGCGGCTCTGAGCGCCGCGTCGGCGTAGAGCCGCGACAGCCCGGATGCCTCACGTTCGAGCTCCCGCACCGACTGATCGCGTGTGTATGTCTGGAAGAGACGAAGCGAGATCAGCGCCGCAACGACGCCTGCGAGCACGATCCCGAGCAGGAACAGAGCCGGCAGACGAAAACGCAGCGACCCCATCACGCAGGCAGTGTAGAACGGTGGCCCGTACCGCGTCCGGTCAGGGCCCACATATCCGGAACATCAGGCCGCGGGCGCGGAGGTGCGATCCTGCGCGACCTTGTAGCCAACGCCCCAGACGGTCACGATCGGCGATGCTTCCTCGAGCTTGCGCCGGATCTGACGCACGTGCACGTCAACCGTTCGCGTGTCACCGGCGAAGGTGTAGCCCCACACGCGTTCGAGGAGCTGGTCACGGGTCAGGACGAGCCCGCGGTGGTCGAGCAGCTCCCAGAGGAGCTCGAACTCCTTTGGCGCCAGCTGGATCTCGCGGTCGCCGACCATCACCTCGCGCCTGCCGGCGTTGATCGTGAGGTCTCCGTGACTGATCTCGTCGCCCTCGTCACGACGACGATCCATCGACGAGCGGCGCAGGATGCTCTTGACCCGGGCAACGAGCTCTCGCGGGTTGAACGGCTTCGTCAGGTAGTCGTCGGCACCGACCTCGAGGCCGATGATCTTGTCCACGTCCTCGTCTCTTGCCGTCAGCATCAGAATCGGCACATCGGAGCCCTTACGTATTCGCCGGCAGATCTCGATCCCGTCCAGGTCCGGGAGGTTCAGGTCGAGAATGATCAGGGCGGGAACCTCGGCTGCGATGGCGTTCAGCGCAGCCGTACCCGTCGCGACCGTCTTGACGACGTAGCCTCCTTTCGTGAGATAGAGCGTCACGAACGATGCTATCGCGGCCTCGTCCTCGACAACGAGGATCGTCTTCGGGGTGGTCATTACTTCATCTTGACCGGTGGAGAAGACGGCAAGCCCCGTTCCCCTCTGCCGAAGGGCATCCTTGTCGGCGTACCGGGCAACGAAGTGGGCTGCGCGTCGCCGACGTGGTAGAGGCCGGTATCGCCACCCGTACCAGGATCGCCCTCGAGGACTACTACACCCATTCCACGCGCAGACACCGAGATGCCTTCACCCCTCGCCATGATCTGGTAGCGCCCGGCAGAGATGCGAAAGGAGATGTTGCGGCCTCTCAGCCAGACGACCTTACCTCGTGGAACGCCGTTCACGAAGGGGCTCCACTGGTCGGCAGGGCTCAGGTCGATGATCTTCAGTGCACCCTGTTCGATGCGGCCGACAACGGCACCCTTTCCGATGATCTGGATCGACCCGCGTCCGCCCTCGAGCTCGAAGGAGCCGGCAGACGGCCGCTCGGCGCCCGTCGCCATGCCGGCGGACACCGTGAGACCGAGCAGAATCAGTGCCAGAAGGCGCATCTGTTCGAGATTATCGGCCTCTTGAGTGAACCCGAGATGAGTTACCTGTAAGGAATCTGTTAGCACCTACCGTCGCGTGCGCTCGCAGACGGTGGCCCGGGCACACGGAAATCAGGCCGGGCGTGACATCGCGTCAGTCGTAGGTGTAAAAGCCGCGGCCGCTCTTGCGGCCGAGGAGGCCGGCATCCCGCATCGCCACGATCCGCGCCGGGGGCGCCATGCGCGGGTCACGAGAGCGGGCATACAGCGCCTCGGCGGAGTGCACGTGCACGTCGATGCCGATGAGGTCGGCGAGAGCACACGGGCCCATCGGCCAACCCGCACCGTTCTTCAACGCCACATCGAGCGCCTCCGGTGTCACACGCGCCTCGTCGAGGACACGCAGACAGTCGTTGAGCAGGGGAATCAGCACGCGGTTGACGACGAACCCGGGTGTGTCGTGACAGCACACGACCTCCTTGCCGAGCCGGGTGCCCACAGCGGCGGCAACGGCCACCACCTCCTCCGAGGTGAGTTCCGCCTGGACGACCTCCACGAGCGGCATCAGCGGTGCCGGGTTGAAGAAGTGCATTCCGACGACGCGCTCGGGCCGCGTCGTCGCTGCGGCGATCTCGGTCACCGAGAGCGCCGAGGTGTTGGTCGCGAGGATCGCATCGGCGCGACAGATCCTGTCGAGCTCCGCGAAAAGGGAACGCTTCGGCGCAAGCTCCTCGACGATCGCCTCGATCACGAGATCGCAGTCCGAAAGCCTTTCGAGGTCGACGGTCGTGTCGAGGCGGCCGACAGCGGCATCACACGCCTCCCGGGCAAGTTGCCCTTTCTCGACCTTGCGGGTCAGAAAGTGCCCGATCCGCGTCGCCGCTTGGACACCGAGCTCGGCGGTCACCTCACGCCCTACGACGTCGTATCCGGCCTCGACCGCAAGCTGGGCAATGCCCGCTCCCATGGCACCGAGGCCGACCACGCCGATCGTGCGAATCTCCGCTATGCGACGATCCTAGCGCGGGAGCCGCTCGACGACCGCGGCTATCGCCTGACCCTGGCCGATGCACATGCACGCGAGGCCATACCTTGCCTCGCGGCGGTCGAGCTCGCCGAGGAGCGTGGCGGTGATCCGGGCGCCCGTGGCACCGAGTGGGTGGCCGAGCGAGATCCCGCCACCGTTCGCGTTCACCTCACCCGACTCCCAGCGCCCGTGCAGGCCCGTATCGGCGAGGGTCTGCAGGACGACCGAGGCGAAGGCCTCGTTGACCTCGATCACAGAGATGTCGTCCCAGCCGAGGCCGGCGCGGCGGAGAGCCTGCGCGCACGCCTGCGGGTTGCCGTGCAGCATCCGGAACGGATCGACGCCGGCGATGCCAAATGAGACGAAGCGCGCACGCGGGCGCAATCCGAGCCGGCGAGCCGCGGGCTCGCTGACGACGAGCATGGCAGCGGCGCCGTCCACGATCTGGCTCGAGTTGCCCGCGGTAACGACACCGTCCTCGATGAACGCAGGCTTGAGGGAGGCGAGTCGCTCGGCCGAGGTGTCACGGCGCGGAGCCTCGTCAACGAGGAACGATGCTCCGTCGGGAAGCGTAACGGGAACGATCTCCTGCTCGAACAGTCCGCCGTCGATCGCGGCGATCGCGCGCAGGTTCGACTCGAGCGCATATGCGTCGAGCTGCTCGCGGGAAAGGTTCCAGTCCTTTGCGATCTCCTCGGCGGAGATGCCCTGGTTGACGACCGGCCAACGCGCTGCAATCTTCTCATTCAGGCCTTCCCATCCCTCGACGCCGAGATTCGATCCCATCGGCACACGCGACATCGACTCCACGCCGGCCGCGACGACGACATCGAGATGGCCCGCCTGGATCGCGGCTGCCGCGTTGAACGCAGACTGCATCGACGAGCCGCACTGCCGATCGACGGTCGTCGCAGCAACGGTCTCCGGCCAGCCGGCGACGAGCGCCGCCAGCCGTCCGACATTCAATGCCTGCTCACCGATCTGCGTCACGCAACCCATCTGCACGTCCTCGACCTCGGCCGCGTCGAGACCGACCCGGCCAAGGAGGCCCTTCATCACGTCGGCGGCAAGATCGTCGGCGCGAACGGTTGCGAGGGTGCCGTTGCGGCGGCCGATCGGCGAGCGAACGGCGTCGATGATGAGGGCTTCAGCCACGAGTTAAGCGTACTCCATCCGACCCGAGAGCGTACGGGATACGGGTTCCGACGACAGCGAACCGGCGACACGACGCCGATCGTCTAGCCTGTGCGGGAGGACATCGAGCAAGGAGAGGTGACATGGCTGTAGCAGCCACCGGGGTCGAGGAACGGCTTCTGATCGGCGGAGAATGGGTCGAGGCCTCGAGTGGTAATCGGTTCGACGTCATAGACCCGGGCACAGGCGAGCTCGTCGGCTCCGTGCCCGACGCAGGCGAGACCGACGTACGGGCAGCGATCGACGCGGCTGCCGCTGCGCTGGAGGGCTGGAAAGCGCTCCCTGCGCTGCATCGTGCCCGCATCCTGCGGCGCGCCGCCGACCTCATCCGCGAGCGTCGAGACATGATTGCGCTCGTGATGACGTCCGAGCAGGGAAAGCCCCTGGCCGAGGCAGCAGGCGAGGTCGAATACGCAGCAAGCTTTTTCGAGTGGTTCGCCGGCGAGGCCGAGCGGGTCTACGGACAGATCGTGCCCCCGATGAATCCGGCGAACCGCGTGCTCGTACTGCGTCAACCCGTCGGCGTTACTGCCGCTATCACTCCCTGGAACTTTCCGGCCGCGATGATGACGCGAAAGCTCGGGCCGGCGATGGCAGCCGGCTGCACGAGCATCGTCAAGCCGGCCAGCGCAACGCCTCTGACGGCCGCGTTGATCCTCCGTGCCATCGAGGATGCGGGAACCCCTCCTGGCGTCGTCAACCTGATCACCTCTCGTTCGGCGGGCATGGTCGCGCAGGAGCTGTTCTCGGACAGGCGTGTCCGCAAGATCTCCTTCACGGGCTCCACGGAGGTCGGCAAGGATCTGATCCGCGCGTCGGCCGACCAGGTCAAGCGACTGTCGCTCGAGCTCGGCGGCCACGCGCCGTACCTGATCTTTGACGATGCAGACCTCGACGAGGCAGTGGACGGGTTGATCGCCTCGAAGTTCCGCAATGCCGGGCAGACGTGCGTCTGTGCCAACCGCACCTACGTCCAGTCGGGCGTCTACGACGCAGTCGTCGCGAAGCTGGCCGCGAAGGTCACGAAGATGGTCGTCGGGCACGGCATCCGGGACGACGTCACGATCGGTCCGCTGATCGACGGCCGAGCCGTAGACAAGGCCGACGAGCACGTGAGAGACGCTGTCGCCAAGGGCGCGCGGCTGGTCGTCGGCGGGGAGCGGCTCGACAGCGGCGAGCACGCGGGTGGCTCGTTCTACACGCCGACCGTGCTCGAGGGCGTGACCCCGGAGATGCTGATCTCGACCGAGGAGACGTTCGGCCCGGTGGCCGGGATCACCCGCTTCGAGACAGAGGAGGAGGCGATCCGTGTCGCAAACGACACCGTCTACGGTCTCGCCGCGTACTTTCACACGCGCGACTACGCCCGGCTGTTACGCGTCGCCGAGAAGCTCGAATACGGGATCGTGGGCGCCAACTCCGGCATCATCAGCGCCGCAAACGCGCCGTTTGGGGGGGTCAAGGAGTCGGGCTACGGCCGGGAGGGCGGCGCGGTGGGGATCGACGAGTACGTGGATGTCAAGTACGTGCTCGTCGGAGGCGTCGGAACGTAACGGCGGCCCGGCGACGACCTGTCGCCCGGCTATTCTCTCGTCGTGGGGCTCTTCTCCAGCAAGCCCGCAGTCCCGACTGCGAGCCATCTCCGGCGCGAGCGCAGGGCGCTGCTGATGCTCCATGACGAGCGGCTCCGCGAACTCGGAGGCCTGACGCTCGAGATGTACCGCCACGATCACTTCAACGAGACGCTCATCGTCGAACGGTGCGCGGAGCTCGTGGCAGTCGAAGCACGAACGAGCGAGATCACCGCGCTCCTGCAGGGTGCGCGCGGGCTCCGTCGCCACGGCGGTGCGATCTGCGCCTGTGGCGCGCCCCTGCTCATGGGCGCACGCTTCTGCCCGAGCTGCGGTCGATCGCTCATGGAAGATCCGGCCTCCGAGTGACGAACTGCCCGCGTTGTGGCGCAGGCCTCGCCGCGGGTCAGGAGTACTGCCTCGAGTGCGGGCTGCGGCTTCCCGTCGCCGGCCGCGTCGGCTCACCGCCTCAGAGCCGCCGTAAGGCGGTGGTTGCCGTCCTCGTCGCTGCGGTCGTGGCAGTCGCGGGAGCCGCGCTCGCGGTCGGGATCACCCGTGAGCCCACGGCGGCGAACGCCATCCTCACTGCGACCGGCGGCAGCGAGTTCGTCGCGACGCCGACCGTCACGGATGCGTCCCGCTTCGAGCAGTGGCCGGTGGAGAAGAGCGCCTGGACGATCGTGCTCGTGTCTGTGCCCAAGGTCGAGGGGCGTGACGCCGCGGTCGCGCGTGCCGCCGAGGCCCGACGCAAGGGCCTGCGGGGAGTCGGCATCCTCGATTCCTCGCGCTTCGCGAGCCTCCATCCCGGCTACTGGACGGTCTTTGCGGGTACCTATCCTAGCGAGCCCGAGGCGACGGGCCATCTCCGCGCGGCAAAATCCGTGCAGCGGGGTGCCCGGACCGCGCGGATTCACTCCTGAAATTGTTGTCTCGACCGACACTCCCTGACCGGAGTTTGTAACACGGGGGCAAACCGGGTATAGTGTTTCGAGTAGATGATTTCGATCGTTGTTTTTGTCCTGTATTCCTCGATTCAGGGAGAAGTGAGAGCCGACCGATGGAAGACCACACCGTGTATTTGCAGTCCTGTATGTATCAGTACTCCCGCGCGATCTACCGTTCGATCAAGGATCTGATCGACCCGTACGCCGATCGCGACACGCGGCTGGATTCACGCCGTGCCGTACTCGAGGAGTGCGAGCTCACAATGTCCAGGCTCGCTGCCGACCCGTATTACTTCGCTCGCCCCGACCGCACACTCTTCCAGGATATTCGCCGCTACTTCCCGATCGCAGCACAGGCACAGGTCGCCTGGGCCGTCCACGAAGGTGTGGGGGCCGCGATCGCGTTCATCGAACAGCAGATCGAGGCCGGAGCGTTTGACGGCGGCATCGCGCGCTGCAAGGCAACAACGCGGAAGGGCAAGGCGTGTCAGCGCACCCCGCTGCCAAGCCGCGACTACTGCCCGTCGCACCAGCACCTCGAAGCCCGCACGTCTCTCGCTGCGTAGACGCTCCGCAGCACAGACAGACACGCCTAGACCCTGCAGGGGCCCTCCTGACCGAGACCCATGCAGGGTCGCTTTCGCCGACCGTCCGTTCTCGGACGGTGAGGGGCTGTAAGCTCGACCACGACGATGTCACACGACACCGACAAGCTCATCCGTCAGCTCTCGCTCGTCGCCTTCCTGATGGCCGATCGCCGACCGCTGACTGCTCGCGACGTGAAGGGCAACGTCGAGGGCTACTCGGAGATGTCCGACGAGGCGTTTGCGCGTCGCTTCTATTCCGACCGTGCGGAACTGACGGCGCTCGGGATCCCTCTGCATTCGCACCGCGACGAGTTCACCGGCGAGGAGCTCTACACCCTACGGTCGGAGAACTACTTCCTCGACCGTCTCGACCTGAAGGACGATGAGTTAGCCGCCCTCCAAACGGCGCTGTTCTACCTCGACGGCAAGTTCGCCTACGCGGAGCCTCTGCGGCTCGCGCTCCAGAACCTCGCGCTCGGCAGGCCAGGATTCCACGAGGCTCGTACGGAGACTGCCGAGCGCGTCCGCGTCAACGCACCCGACTACTCGCCCGAGCTCGCCGGGCGGCTCTCGAAGCTCGAGTCGGCGATCTCCAAGCAGCGTACGATCAAGTTCTCCTACTGGTCGCCGCAGCGAGACAGAGTCGGCGAACGCGTCCTGAATCCGTATGCACTCCGCCTCGACGAGGGCATCTGGTACGTCGTCGGCCAGGATCTCGACCACGCTGCCGTCCGGACGTTCCGCGTCTCCCGGATCCGCAGCGACATCCGTTTTGCGACCCGGCGCGAACGAGACTTCCGGTTGCCTCCGGCGTTCGATGTCGAGGCACACCGCGTACCACGGCCCTGGCAGATCGGCGAGATCGCCGGCACGGCCCGGATCGCTGTTCAGGGCGACACCGCATGGTGGGTACGCCGCACGCTCGCCGACGCCGGCACGCTCGAAGACGGTGTTTTCGAAACGGGCTTCGCACGCATCGAGACGCTCGCAGGCTGGGTGCTCCGACAGAACGGCCGCGCCGTTCCTCTCGCGCCGAAGGAGTTGCGGGACGCAGTCGCCGACGGGCTGAGCCGGCTGCGGGCGGGTCATGATGGCGCGTGCCCGACGATCGCGCGCGAACGACGCGCCGAGCCACCGTCCGACCGCGGCGACCGTCCGGTCGGGCCGATCGCTCCCGAGCGGTTCGGTGTCCTGCAGGCCCTCCTCGCGCATGTCCTTTCTGCCTGTGGCGAAGAGCGGGATGCACAACTCGATGCCGACGACCTCGCCTCACGGTTCTCGATCCCGCGCGAGGAACTCCAGGAGACACTGTCGCTGCTCAATCTCGTCAACTTCGGCGGCGGGTGTTACACGGTGTACGCCGAGGTCGATGAAGAGGAAGGCATCGTGCAGGTTGACAAGGAGTTGTACGGCGACGTCTTCCGGCGACCACCGAAGCTGACACCGCTCGAAGCGCGGGCGATCAGCCTTGCGATCGACTACGTCGGCCCGACCATTGCCGCCGAGGCACACACACCCCTCGACCGCGTCCGGAAGAAGCTCGAGGAGACGTTCGGGCAGTTCGACCTACCGCGCGCTTCGACCGGAGACGCCGAGGATGCCGAGGAGCGCCTCGTGCGCACGCTCTCGGATGCGGTCGAGAAGCGCCGCGTCGTCGAGATCGAGTACCTGAAAGAGGGTGACGACCAGCCCACCATGAGGTCGGTGGAGCCATACTCCTTCGAGCGAGAGTTGCCGGTCTGGCGCGTCCACACCTGGGATCGAACAGCCGATGGGCCGCGGACGTATCGACTCGACCGGATGCGTTCGGCCAGGCTGACGGACACGCTGTTCGAGCCGCGAGAAGGGTTCGACCCGCGCTACCTCTACGAGCAGCGGCTTGCCCGGCTCTGGCACTCGCCGGTCGTCGCACGCTGGAAACTCGAACGTGGTGGCCGCGCGCTGACAGACAAGGCGGCCCTCTCGGACATCCTCTTCAAGACCGATGAGTGGCTGCTGTCGGAGGTGCTTGCCGACGGTGGCGAAACGATCATCCTCGAGCCGTCCGACATGCGCGCGAGGGTCGCCGCGCGCGCGAAGGAGCTCCAGCTCGAACTGGGCTTCAGTCCTCGGCGAAAGCGCCCTGCAGCACGAGCGTGAACGTCGCACCCTGACCCTCGCTCGACTCGACCTCGACAAGTCCCCCGTGTACCGCCGCGATCTCGCGCACTACGGCGAGCCCGAGCCCGGATCCCGGTCTCGTGGTCGTGAGCCGCACACCCTCATCGAAGATCCGCTCGAGATCGTCGGGGCCGATTCCGTCGCCCTCGTCGATGACGGCGATTGCGACCGAGGCACCGATGCGCCGGGCCGTCACGGTGACGGTTCCCCCGGCGGGCGAATGACCGATTGCATTGTCGATCAGGTTGACAAGTGCCTGCCGTAACCTCGCGGTGTCACCAGCGACGACAAGGCCTGTCTCCGCCCGCAACACGACCGTGGCACCCACGAGAGCGGCCGTCTCGACGACGTCGCTGACGAGACGAGAGACATCTACACGCCCGACCCTGAGCGACGTTAGCTCGGTATCGGCGAGCAGTCGATCGATGTTCGATCCGGCCGCACAGGCAATCTCGACGAGACGGCTTCTTGTCGCGGCATCGGCTGTCCCATAGGCCGCCGCTATCGCGTCAAGCGCTGCAACAGGGCTCCGCAGCTCGTGCGCCAAGATGTCGAGCCGGGCCATGCTCAAGACGTGCGCCCGGTGATCCGTGTTTCTGCCCAGGCGGCCGCATCGGCAAGGATCGGATCGTCGCTGCCCAGCCACCGCCCGAGGTCTGTCAAACTCTCGGCGTTGCCCGTGTTGCCGAGTGCGTGGAGCGCGTTCCGCTGCAGCCAACGTGGATCGTTGCGTGGCACGTAGAGCCGGTCGAGATCGGCGACGAGATCGGCACCGTCACGGCCGAGCCACTCGAGGAGGGAGACGTTCGGTACCGCGCCCTCGGGCAGCGGTAGGCCGGCACGGCGCTTCTCGACACCACGGTTCCACGGGCAGACGTCCTGGCAGATGTCACAGCCGTAGACCGAGGCGCCAAGCTCTTCACGATAGGCCTCCGGAACGGGGGCTGGAGCCTGCGTCCAGTACGAGAGACACCGGTTCGCATCGAGCACTCCGGGCTCGTCGAGAGCCCCCGTCGGACAGGCGTCGATACAGAGAGTGCAGCGCCCACAGTCGAGGTCGAGCGGCGCCGAGGGCTCTATTTCGACATCGGTGACGAGCGTACCGAGCACGACCCACGAGCCATGCTCGCGCGTGATCAGCATCGTGTTCTTGCCGTAGAACCCGAGGCCGGCACGGCGCGCGCCCTCCCGGTCCACATGCTGGTTGGCATCGACGAGAACGCAGTAGCTCCCGCCGAGACGCTGCCCGAGATCGTCCAGGCGCTCACGCAGGATCGCGTAGTGGTCGCGCCACGCATACCGGGGCAGCCGGCCCTCGTCCTGACCGGGGTCGGGACCGTCAACGAAATAGCACAGCGCAGCCGAGACGACCGTCCGCGCGGCGCCGTCGAGCAGCAACTCGGGATGACAGGAGACCTCGGGCCGTGCCATCGTGAACTTCATGTCAGCGAAGAGGCCCTGACCGTGGCGGGCGCGGATGTGCTGCTCGGTCTCGACGTATGCCGACGCGGGGGCAGCGCCGATGACGTCGAGGCCGACCTCGAGCGCATAGCCGCTGAGCTCGGCGGCCGTGACGGGAGCAGGTGCCTCGATGTGCGCGTGCATGCGCCTCTGTTCCGTGTGGGGAGCCCGGATCCTCGTTCGCCCGGCAGGAGACCGTGAGCCGATGACGTACTCACGCACCACGATGCGTGATTCCCTCTCTCGTGGCCTCGCACTGGCCGCCCTCGCCGTTGCGGCGCTCGGGTTCACCGGTGTCGGCGAGGCCGTCAGAAATGTCGTTCTCCCCCCCTTGAGCGTCGGCACCACACAGTTGCGAGAGAACGCCGTCACCGCCGAGAAGATCAGATCGGGCGCAGTCACCGGCGCGCAGATCAGGAACGGCACCATCAAGCCCGGTGATCTTGCCCCCGGGACTGTTCCGGCGGCCACGGCGTTCGTCGTTCGCCGACAGACAAAGGACGTCATGACCCTCGGCGAGCATCAACTGGTGATTCTGTGCGACCCGGACCAGGTGCCGGTTGGAGGTGGCGGCGGCTTCCTCTCGACCACGAAGACGGAGTACGTCGGCAACGATTTTTACGGCAGCTTGATCAACTCGGCACCTTCGGACGGCACGAATGCCGTAGACGACCGCGGAAAGGCGACCGGCTGGATCGTCACAGCCCGCAGCTCCACCGGCAAGAAACGGCTCGCAGGCTACGTGATCTGCGCGTACACGCCGGCGGCACCCGCGGCCAGTCCGACGACGCCGCTGCCGCCGTCAACGTCACCATAGGTACGTCAGGCCGTCACCTCCGCTCGGTGACAGGCTGCTCGGCTCCAGCGGCCCACACCCACATGGGCCCCCGGGCACTGCGCATCCTTCTTCTCTCTAGGCTCTAGGTCAGAACGATGTTGTCGAACCAGGTGTAGGTCGGGTTGGCAGGGTTGTTGTCGTCGTGGTTCGTCAGCGTGATCGTGTAGGTCATGCCCGCGGTCACGGTCGCCGAGACGGTTCTAAAACGCGACTTCGTCGAGCAGGTCTTGGCAAGGAGCGTGGACGTCACGCCGGTCGAGGTGTTCGTCAGCGTGATCGTCGCCCAGTCGTTGGCCACACTGCCGGAGCAAAACATCTTGTACGAGGCCGACACCCTCGTCTTACCGCTTGGCACCACGAAGGTCTGCGAGATGGCCGAGTCGCCGTTCGTTGCCGAGGTCGAGCCGCTGAGATCGGTGTACATGCCGAGATACGGCCCGGAACTGGTGACGGCATTGGTTCCGACGGAGAGCCAGGGCACGAGCGAGCCCGTCTCGAAGCCACCGTTTGTGATGCCGTTCGAGGTAGGATTGTTCACGGTGAGGACGTACGGCGTGCTCGTATTTTTTGCTGTGCCGGTGCCCGTGACAGAGACGGCGTAGGTGCCGGCCGGCGTAGACGACGACGTGGCGACGGTCATTGTCGAACTCGCACCCGAGGTGAACGATGCAGGGGAGAACGTCGCTGTCGCTCCTGCAGGTAACCCCGATGCCGTAAGGGCCACCGTTTGCGGATTGCCGAACGTCGTGGTCGTGCCGACCAATGCCGTCGTGGGTGACCCCTGGGTGACAGTTCCTGCAGTCGGATTGACCGACAGCGAAAAGCTGTCGCTGATCGAGAGACAACCCGGCAGGGTGAACGAGCCAATGCGAGTAGACCAGTTGAACGAGCCGCTCGCCTTCAGATACTCGGACGAATACCAGAAAGTACAATCGCCGGCGGGGTCGATGTTCATCGACGAGTAGTCACCCCAGCGACTGAGGTTGCCTGTCTGGGAGCCACCGCTCGTGACGAGCGTCGTCTCGCCCTGGGTCATCAACCCGAGCGTGTCACCGGCGAGTCGTCCGGTCACGACGGTGGCAGGCGTGAGCGAACTACTCGACCTGGAGTAGCCAAGCCCGATGTTGCCGACCAGGTCCATCGCCATCGAGCTCATCCACCGGTAGGAGCTGTCGGGGGCGTAGGTGCCCTGCTGATAGACAGTCGGGTTCTGTCCGCTGAGGCGCAGTTCGTACCAGCGCACGCCGACAGAGCTTCCGGCCGTCACCGCGTGGGAGACGACGAGCGATTCGTGGTCGCCGAAGTTGCGGTACCCGAGGCGGAACATGAGGCGGTCACCCAGCGTATCGAGCTTGGTCGTGGTACCGGACTGCGGGATGCAGGTGCCGCCGTTGCGGGCAGGTGTGTACGACGCGACCGCGAGGCTCGTCGGGCCGGTGAAGGTGGTATTCGCCGGAGTGACCCAGTCCACGTGAAACTTCCAGTATGCGAGCGAGGTACTCGTGGTGCCGAGGGCAACCTGAACGTTCGGCGCACCGCTCGGTGGCGCCGCAGCGCTATCGAGATCGGCGGGTAGGAGCCCTCCATAGACCGTCGAGGTGCTGAAACACTGCTGCGTTGCGGCGAGGCCGGCGAGCATCTTCGCCCTGTCCATTGCGCACGACAGCGCGCCCACGAAGGTCGTGCCCCCCCTGAACTGGTTGTACGTTACGTAGTATGCGTCGGGCCAGACGCTCAGCTTCGGATAGTCCGGGAAGTTCTTGTAGGGGAACGAGTAACGGTTCCAGGTGCCTGTCGGACTCGCCGTCGTCGAGACGGCAACGCACTCGAGGTATGGCGTACTCGCGACGAACTGGGTGAAGACCCAGCGGTTCGCCGCACGGTCGTAGCGGATAACCGGGTCACCGTCGTTGCTCGTCTCGCAGGCGCCGCCGAAGCCGGTGAACAGCGTGTTGCCCGCGGCCGGGCCGTAGATCACCGCGCCCGCCTTGTTCTGGATCGCAAACGACGTATTCACGGTTGTGAACACCTCGTTGAGGCCGACCGCAGAGTTGATGTCCGGTGGTGCATACCGATTCACGAACGTGCCCTGGGGGCCGCTGAAACCGTTGCCGACCGAGTCGAAGCCGGCCGCTACCGCCGGACTGAGGAGGGCCGTGGCACCCGAGGCGCTCGGACGCCCTGAGCGCTGAGTCACGGGGTCCGTTCCACCACCTGTTGGATGCGGCAGGATGTCTTCGCGGACGAGTCCCGTCTCACCTTGCCTCGCCGGGACCGGCTTCGGGGTAATGCCCCTGAGGGGCGGCGAGGTGTCATGATGCACCTCGTCGAACCGCTGCACCGGCGGGCCAGGCCCGTTCGACGCGACGGAGATGCCGGCAGGAGCAGCACCCGACTGCTAGGGACTCGTGCCCGTGTCCGTGGTGAGAACGACGGCAGTCACGACTGACGTGACTGCAACGACCGCGGCAAGCCCTAGAAGACGTTGAACCATCCAGCAGACCCCTTGCCTTCGATGAACCCGGAATTTCCTACCCAACGAAAAGCGTCTCGAGGACAGCAGCCCCTCGTGACCTCACATCGCATCACATCCAATACGTAACCGGAGAACAACGACTTGTAAAGAGGAGAGCCGGGGCGCGGGTCTGCGGAGACGACAGGGCCGCAACGCGCGTGCGAGACCCCGCCTGCTACCCGAACCCGAGAATGAACTTGGCGTCTTCCGACATCCTGTCGGGAGTCCACGGCGGGTCAAACGTCAGTTCGACCTCGACCTTCTCGACGCCCGGCAGTGCCGCGACAGCGTCGTGGATACCTTCCTGGATCATCTGCCCGGCCGGGCACCCCATCGAGGTGAGCGAGTGGATGACCTTCACGTTGGAACCACTGATCTCCGCCTCGTAGAAGAGACCGATCTCGACGATGTCCATGCCGAGCTCCGGATCCTCGACACCATGGAGCGCCTCGATGACATCATTTTCTGTGACCATTCGCACCACTCTACAGTGCGGCCGCACGGAACCCGGGTGAGATCAGACGCACGCAAGCCGTTCGGCTCCGGTCAGCGCGAGGTCGAGCACCTGGCCGATCGCATCGTCGAGGCCGACGTCCTCGCTCACCGGCACGTCGAATCGCCTCGCGGCTCGAGCACCCTGCTCGAGCCGCGATTCCGTCACGCCCTTCCAGAGGCCGTCCGAGAGCGCGAGTACGGTCTGCTCGTGCGGTCGGAATCTCACCGGTTCCAGGCGTACCGCGGAACAGCGTCTCCGCGGTTCGCCAACCGGATCGAACTGGAGTGCGCCAGGATCCTCGACTGGTACGGGATCCCCTGGGAGTACGAGCCGACCTCGTTCGTGCTCGACTGCGACGCCGAGGGGCGGGTCACCCGCGCGTTTCGGCCCGACTTCTTCCTGCCCGACGAGAACCTCTACATCGAGGTGACCGTGATGAAGCAGTCGCTCGTGACACGGAAGAACCGCAAGCTGCGCGAGTTGAGAGAGCTGTACCCGGAGGTCAACGTCAAGCTCTTCTACCGGCGTGACCTCGAGCGCCTCGCCCAGCGATACCAACTGAAGCTCGCGTCATAGAACACCAGCCCCCCGGAGAGGTGTACCTCAGCGCCGCCGAGATCGCCGTCCGCGTGCACGAGCTCGGGGCCGCGATTGCCACCGATTACAGAGGCCGAGAGCCGGTGCTCGTCGCTTCCCTGAAGTCGAGCACGGTGTTCCTTGCCGACCTCTCGCGGGCGTTGCCGATCCTCCACACGATCGACGTGATCGAGATGGCAGCCTACGGGGACGGTCGCAGCGGCGGCGTACGGCTGCTGAAAGACCTGGACGTCCAGATCGAAGACCGTGACGTGCTGCTCGTCGAGGATGTCGTGGACACCGGGCTGACGCTTGCGTTCCTGACGCGCACGTTCGCGAAGCGCAATCCGGCGAGCATCGCAGCCGTGACGCTGCTCGACCGCCCCTACCGCCGCCTCGTCGAGAACCTCGGCCTCCGCTACGTCGGGTTCACGGTTCCCGACGAGCTGTTTGCAGGGTACGGTCTCGGCCTCGAGGAGCAGTGGCGGGCGCTGCCCGATCTTCACACCGTCCCGGCAGAGGCACTGCCGGAGGCCGCAACCGACGCTGCGTAGCCACCGGGTCAGGCAGACTCCCGAGCCAGGGCCACGATGAAGCCTGCGCCGCCGCGTCGCACGGCTGATTCGGGTGCGCGGCCCGTTTTCTGGTGCAGCTCTACAGATATTTCAGCGGATCGACGGGCGCGCCGTTGACTCGCACCTCGAAGTGCACGTGAGGGCCGGTCGAATGACCCGTGTTACCCGAGAGCGCGATCACGGCCCCCGCTCCCACAGAAGCGCCCTGCCCGACGGTGAAACTCGAGTTGTGGCCGTATGCGGTCGAGAGGCCATGGCCGTGATCGAGCACGACGATGTTTCCGTAGCCGCTCATCCAGCCCGCATAGACGACGGTGCCTGCGGCAGCGGCATGCACGGGCGTGCCGGTTCCGACGCCGATGTCGATGCCGTCGTGCATCCTGCCCCACCGCGACCCGAAGCCGCTCGTGACGGGCCCGGAGACCGGCCACTGAAGGCGTTCGACCGGTGACGGGGGTGGCGCGGAGGACGATGCGGAGGACGGGGGGGGCGCGGTCTGCGCAGCACGAATCCGGGCTGCGAGCGCCGCACTCTGCGCGGCGATCCCGTCTACTTCGGCGAGAAACGCCGCACGATCCTCCCGCACGCCGTCGAGAGCCTGTCGCTTCGCGGTCTCTGCGGTGGTGAGCGCATCGCGCTGCGCAACAATTCTGTCGCGGGTCGCGCGCGCCGCCTCGGTGCGAACGGCGATCGTCGCGACCGATCGCGCAACGCCCCGTCGCGCGCGGTTCGTCGAGGCCCGGGTCCGTGTGACCTCGATACGCGCCCTGTCGAGCGACGCGGCAACCCGTTCGTCCTGCCTGCCGATTCGATCGAGTAGGTCGAGGTGGTCAACGAGGTCGGTGAACGATGTCGCCCCGAGCGCGAAGGAGATCAGGTCGGGCGAGTCGGACTCGTAGATCACGCGAACACGCCGTTCGAGTACCCTCAGCGCTGTTCGATACTGCCGCTCCAGAACGGCGAGGCGCACGGTCTGCACCTTGACTCGCTTCTCGAGCAGGGCGAGCCTTTGCTGCTCTGCAGCGAGCGAGGACTCGAGCGGGGCGAGACGCGCCTGCTCGGCGACAACCGATTCCCTGGCCTCGCGCGCGTCCGTGTTGAGCCGGCTCAGCTCACCGGTCAGAAGCGTCTCTGCCCCGGCAGCGCGCTCGGCATTGGCTCTCGCCTCGGCAAGCCGGGCATCGAGATCCGCCCTGTCGGAACCGGGATCTCCCGTCGCCTGTCCCGCAAGCAGGAATGCTGTCGCGAGTGCGACCACCAGAGCCGTTCGTCGTGCCATGAGAACGATTTCGTGGCTTCCGGGGCTAGCCCTTCCCTGTCAGGCCTGCCCGACCTCACCGTCGAGAGCCCGTAGAGCTCCTGCCGCCTCCCGCCGCAGTGGCCCGATCGATGCGCGGTAGTCCTCGTCGTTGACGCGGCCGTTACGGTGGTCGGCCTCGAGTTCCTTCAATGCCGCGAGGGCACGATCGCGCTCCTCTGCGAGCGCGAGTCGCCGCTGACGCTCCGGCGTCATCTTCTCGATCTCGTCCGAAACGGGATCCGGCTCGCGCAGGAAGGGCAACGCCACGAGCACCACGCACAGGGCACCGAGCACCGCGCCCAGGACGATTGCGGCATTCACCGGCCGCGGACGGGGCTACCCGCCTCGTCGTACCGGACAGCCAGCCGCCGCTGCTCGCGTGCGTCGGGCCAGAGCGCGATGATCGACCCGAACAGGAACACGATGCCCGCGAGCCAGAGCAGGTTGACGAGCGGTTTGACGAAGATGCGGAAGTAGACGCTGCCGTCCTCGTAGACGGTTCCGGGGATCACGAAGAGATCTTCTCCCGTGAGATAGTTCGTGCGAATCCCGACCTCCGACGAGACCTGAGGATCCGGGCCGGCGATCCTGTAGGCGTTCTTGCCCGCCTCGAGACCTCCCAGATCCTTGCCGTTTCGGCTGACCCGGAGGAGGGCCCGCACCTCTGTCGCATGGTCTGTCTGGGTCTCCGTGAGGCCCTGATACCGGACGGTGTAGCCGGAGACGGTCAGAGCCTCCCCCTTCGTGAGCCTTCCCTCGACCACGGAGTCGTAGGCACTTGCCCCGGCCACTCCGATCGCGAAGAGGACGATTGCGACGTGAACGGTGTAGCCGCCGTACCGTCGGCGATTGCGGCCGACGAGGGATCCGAGAGCAACGGGCCACGACTCGTGAGAGAGCGCACGGCGGGCCCGTGTTCCCCGCACGAACTCGAGCCCGATCGCAGCAAGCACGAATGCCGAGAACGTGTAGGCGATCAGGCCGGGTACCGACGATCCGGCTCCGAGAAGCAGCAGGACGACACCCGTGACAACGGCCACTGCCGCAGGCCAGAAGAAGGTGCGGCCGAGGCCGCGGAGCGAGGCGCGACGCCAGGCGATCAGCGGCCCGACACCCATCAGTAGGAGCAGCGGCAGGCCAAAGATCCGGAGAAAGAAGTCAAAGTACGGTCGGCCGACGACGACCGAGTCACCACGGACGGCCTCCGAGAGAATCGGCCAGGCGACACCCCAGAGGATCGTCAGGCAGAGGGCAACGAGCAACAGGTTGTTGTAGAGGAAGACGGCCTCACGCGAGACGAGCGACTCGAGCCTCGTCGTTGTCCGCAGGAGCGGCAGCCGCCAGATGATCATCACCGTCGAAAAGACGACCGCGATGACGATGAACGCGAGGAACCAGGCGCCGATATCGCTCTGCGCGAAGGAGTGGATCGAGTTGACGACGCCCGAGCGCGTCAGGAACGTGCCGAAGATAGAAAGGCAGAACGCCAGCGAGACGAGGACAACGTTCCACACCTTGAGCATCCCCCGCTTCTCCTGGATCATCACCGAATGGAGGAACGCCGTGGCCGCGAGAAAGGGCATCAGAGCGGCATTTTCGACGGGATCCCATGCGTAGAAGCCACCCCAACCGACCTCGACGTACGCCCAGTGCGACCCGAGAAGCTGACCGATCCCGAGCGCCGTCCAGGCGATCAGCGTCCACCGTCTCGTCGCGACGATCCAGCGTTCGTCCGTGCGTCCCGAGAGGAGCGCTCCCATTGCGAATGCAAACGGCACCGCGAGGCCCACGTAGCCGAGGTAGAGAAACGGTGGATGGGCCGTCATGTACGGGTTCTGCAGGCTCGGGTTCAGTCCAGAGCCGTCGGCTGGTGCCACCTGCGTCGCAAACGGGGTCGCCACGACGACGAGGAGGAACGAGAACCCGACGGCGATGCCGCCGAGCACCGGCGTCACCCAGACGACGAGGTCGCGCGTGCGGTTGCGATTGACCCAGACCGCGAGGGCCGCGTAGCCGGTCAGGATCAGCAACCAGAGCAAAAGCGATCCCTCCTGCCCCCCCCAGACCGCCGAGAGCTTGTAGAGGCCGGCGAGCGAGCGGCTCGAATGCTCCGCGACGTAGACGAACGAGAAGTCGCTACGCAGAAACCCGGCTGCAAGGACGCCTGCCGCGACAGCCGTGGAGGCAAACGCTGCGATGAGAGCGTTGCGGGCGGACAGAGCGAGCCGCCGCCGCCGCGTCAGAGCGGCTACGGATCCGACGACGCAGGCGTACAGGCAGAGGCCAAGCGTAACGAGCAGAGCGGCCCGGCCCAGCTCAGCCATCTACGGGGCAGACGGCTTGATCGCCGTGTACTTCGACGGGCACTTGGTGACCATCGTCCCGGGCGTCGCAACGAACACGCCGTTGCGAAGCTCGCCCTCGACGACGAGGTCTCGGCCGGGAGCAAACAGATCGGGGACGCTGCCCCGGTAGACGACGGGCACCGCCGTCCGTGCAGCACCCTTGACATCACGGAGCCGGAACCGAAGGCCCTCCTCGTTGGCGTCACCGACGGGCCTCCCGATGACCTGGCCGACGAGGGAGACATTCCCCTGATGGCCGGCGAGCTCGCTCGGCTTCACCGACGGCGTGCCGCCGCCCGCAATCGACGTGTATAGGAGAAACACGGCGAGCACCGCCGCGATCGAGAGGGCGATCACCAGACGGGCAGGCGAGCGATTCCTGTCCACGTCCCGGAGGATAGCTGTGTCGGCAAAGGTGATGCCCTAGAAGCCTTGCGTGCCTGTCAGGCGGCGCGGACGGACTGCCTACGGTACGGGATCTCGTAGCCGTGGTCGTGGCACAGCGAGCCCGGCAGATCCTCCGTGAAGGCGTCGCAGTAGCCCTTCCCGTAGGAGGCCCGCATGAAGGCGGAAACGACCTCGAGATTCCACTCGGTGACGTCGGCTGCCTCCCGCCAGAGATCGGCAAGCCGCAGGTCGATGTCGAGCTCGAGCAGGTCGATCCGGGTCGGCTGTTCCACCCCTGCAGAGTACGAAACCCGTCGGACGACAGAGAGTACCCGCAAATCGGGGTAATTCAGGAGGTGTTCGGACCGTCTGTGCCCTCCCCGGCACCGGGGAGCACGAAGGGGTTGCTCCACGCACGGCGGCCACGCTCGTCCTCGACCTCGACCCGGGCCCAGCGCCAGAACTCCGGGTACTCGAAGCGGGCACCGGTCACGAGCCCTGCGGTGTCGAGCTCGCACACCTCGCCGCGCCAGTTGCCCATCGCCGGGTCGGCGTTGACGCCGCAGCCGTCCCAGGGGCCCGAACGCAGCCGGACGGATCTGACCGGGGAGCAGCGCACAACCACCGACTCCTCCTCGATGACGATGTCGAGAAGCCGTGGCCCCGCCGAGCCATAGGCGCGGCCCCTGCGTAACGCGTCGATCACGGCCGCCGCGGATCGCTCCTGCGCGAGCACCCACGTCCAGCCGAAGCCGCTGTCCTCGCCGGGCGTATGGCAGTCGTCGGTCGCAATGCCCATCAGCAGGCGGCCCTGCTGGAGCGCGTCGTCCCAGTGCACGGTCGAGAGACCATTGCCCTGCATGATCTCCGAGCCGCCATTCCAGATCTCGAGCCCTGCGAGGGACGGCGCTGCAAGCAGATCGTCTACCCGCAGCCCGCTCCAGTAGGGATGACAGAGAAAGGGAACTCCACCGCGAGCGGTGATCCAGGCTGCCAACGCCTCGATGTCCGGAAAGGGCTGGCTCGGCTCGGGCAGTTCGGAGACACCGAGAGCGAGCACCTCGGCCTCACCATGGGCAGAGGGGTTGGCTGCCGTGAGCTCGCTCGAAGGGATGACCACGAGCCGGTCGTGATCGACGTCGGTTACGTGCCAGTGGTCGGTGATCGCGAGAGCGTCGAACCCCGCATCTGCATAGTGGTCGCAGAGAGCGGCCGGTGACGGCATGCCGTCGGAGTTCGTCGTATGCGAGTGGAACTGACAGCGCAGCCAGACGCCACCCTCACGGAAGAGGGAACCCGGCATGGCTCAGGACAACGGGTGCGGAGAGGTGAAGTAGCACTTGCACATCCCGCCGAGCGTCGGCTGAAAGCCCGTCCACTTCGGTGACTCTGCGCTGATCGCGTCTGCGACGATGAGCTGGATGTAGGGGCGCTCCTTTGCGAGGTACGCCTCCATTTTCCACACGAGCGCCTGTCGCTGCTTGACATTGACGAGCGAGGCCTGCTTCTTCCACCAGCGGTCGTAGAGGGGGTCGTCGAAGCCCGTGTCGCTGTTGTTGTACCACTCGGCCTTCGTGACGACCGAGAGGTTGTACGACGGGTCGATATACGGGTGCCAGTACCACGTGTACATGTCGGCCTTGAGGTACTTCCCGCCTGGCGCGGTGATCAGCTCGTAGGCCTGGGCACCGTCACCGCCCGGCACCAGGTTGAGCTTGACGCCGATCTTCCTGAATGCCGTTGCGAGAATATCGAACTGACGGTCGCCGTTGAAGTCGAGATCGTTCGGGACGATCACGCTGTAGCGCATGACGTGCGCCGGCTGAGCGAGCTTTCCGGTCGTCGCGGGGACGACCCGGAGGCCATCTGCCCCACGCTTGTAACCAAGCGCGTCAAGCGTCCTGTTCGCCCTAGCCGGATTGTACGGCAGAGGCTTGACCGCTGGATTGAGCCAGCCTTCTCCCTTCGAAGCGGGCGACAGGATGTTTGCCCACGGCTTGGCATGGCCGCTGAAGACGACGTCCACGATCTGCTGCCGCGGGATGGCATACTCAAATGCCTCCTTGAGGCGAGGGCTGAGCAACTCACGGTTCTTCGACTTCTTCGGGTTCGAGTTGAACCCGAGGTTGGTGACCTCCGTCCCGCCACCGACATTGACCTTGATTCCGGGCTTGGTCTTTGCCGCGTCCGCCGCACCGTAGGGCAGAGAGTCGATGTAATCGAGCTTGCCACGCTCCATGTCAACGACCATCGACGTCGCATTCGTGTAGTAGGTGAACGCTACGCCCGCAGACTTCGACCGGGGGCCGTAAAAGTTCGGATTCGGCTTGAAGGCGGTCGTGCCCTTCTGCTCGTACTGCGTCACGGTGTAGGGCCCCCCTGCGACGATCGGCAGGTTGTCCTTCTCCTGCGGCCTGAACTCCTGCAGGCCCTTGCCGTTCTTCCCGAGCTTCGCCGACCAGACGTGCTTCGGGAGGATGTACGTTTGCGACAGGTTCGACAACGCGGGTCCTATGGGATGACTGTAGTTGATCACGAGCGTCTGGGGATCCGGCGCGGACGCATTCTTGATGCCCTCGTACGAGCTGGCGACATAGGCCGTCGGCCCCGATTTGTACTTGAGGACGGTGCTTATCGTCCACACGGCATCGGCCGAAGTGAGAGGGGTACCGTCCGACCACTTGCCCTTCCGGAGGTGGAACGTCCAGGTGAGGCCGCCTCTGCTGCTCTTCCAGCTCGACGCCCAATCGCTTCCGATCTTTTCCCCCGGCACGTACTGGACGAGCTGTGGATAGACCATCGAATAGGCCACCGAGTCGTTCGTCTCGATCCCGACAAACGGATTGAACGACGAGATGTAGTAGGTCGTCCCGACGCGCAACACCTTCGCCTCGGCCTTCGAGCCGCGAAAACCGCCCGCTGCTACCGCCGGGAGGGCGAGCAGGACGGCAAGACCGACAACCACGAGCGGCACGCGACGCGATCCCGGAGCCATAAGTTCCCCTTCACGTTGTCCTGTCATGTCCTGCTGCAAACGACCAGCGATTCGTGGGAGAGAAGGTAGCTGCCTGGCAAGCAGCTGGTGGGTTAAGAATCCGTGAACATACGGTCTGTGCGAGGCGCGCAGGTGACCCACCTCACTGGACAGCACGCATCCCAGGGAAATATACTCCGTGCATGGAAAACAAAGCCTCACAGTCGGCGCGGATACGCCGTGCCGACTACGAGCAGGAACTGACGCGACTCCAGGTCGAGCTGGCCCTGATGCTCAACTGGGTCCGTGAATCGGGCGCACGCGTCGCGGTGATCTTCGAGGGCCGTGACGCAGCCGGAAAGGGTGGCGTGATCAAGCGTATCCAGGAGCGTCTCAATCCCCGCTTCTGCAAGATCGTTGCCCTTCAGGCACCCACCGAGCGTGAACGGTCACAGTGGTATTTCCAGCGCTACATCTCCCATCTGCCGGCAGCCGGCGAGATCGTCCTCTTCGACCGCAGCTGGTATAACCGCGCGGGCGTCGAGAAGGTGATGGGCTTCTGCACCCCGGAGGAGCACCATCGTTTCCTGCGCCAGTGCCCGCAGTTCGAGAACATGCTCATCGACGAGGGGATCATCTTCGTGAAGTACTGGTTCTCGGTCAGCGACGAGGAGCAAGAGAAGCGCTTCGAGTCGCGGATGGACGATCCGACCACCCGGTGGAAGCTGAGCCCCATGGATCTCGAGTCACGCAAGAAGTTTGTCGATTTCTCCCGGGCGAAGGACGAGATGTTCGGTGAGACGGACACGGAGCTTGCCCCCTGGTGGGTCGTCGAGGCAGACATCAAGCGGCATGCACGCCTCAACTGCATCTCGCATCTCCTCTCGCAGATCCCCTACGAGGTGCTGCCCGACCCGAAGGCGTACGACCTCCCTCCCGTCCAGAAGGACAAGGGCTACGTTCGGCCTGACCGCTCGACAATGACGTATGTCCCCGACCACATAGCGAGCCTGCGCAAGGGTTGAGCGAGGCCGGAGGAGCCTGCGGGGAGAGTGCGCGCAGATGACAGCGGACTCGGCCCGGCGCACACCTCGTAGCCGCGCTGTCGTCCGGTCGGGTTTTCTTCCCCTGTAGGCACGGAGTGCCTGCGAGAGCATCCGCTCGAGCCGTGGGATGCGTGGCAGATCGCCCTACCCCGCTCCCGGAGGACGCGACCTTCAATACGATGTGACCGTGCTGGATCCCGGGGTCTTCAAGGCGTACGACGTACGCGGCGTCCATGGTTCGGAACTCGACGAAGAGGGCGCCTACGCCATCGGTCGCGCCTACGTCGAGCACTTCGAACCACGCACGGTCGCGGTCGGCAGGGATATGCGGGTCTCGGCGCCCACAATGGCTGCGGCTGTCATGGACGGCGCCGCGGACGGTGGAGCCGACGTGCGTGACATCGGGATGGTGGGCACCGAGATGCTCTACTACGCGGTCGGGGACCTCGGGCTAGAGGGCGGAATCTGCGTCACCGCGTCACACAACCCGAAGCAGTACACCGGCATGAAGATCGTGCGCCGCGGGGCACTACCGGTGGGAGGCGACTCCGGGCTTGCCGACGTTCGGACAGGCGCGCAGGCCGGCTTCGGCGCTGTCACGACACGCGGCACGATCACACCGCTCGACGTCTGGGCAGGGTTCGTCGAGAAGGTGTTGTCGTTTGTCGATGTAGACGCGATTGGCCCGCTTCGGGTCGTGGTTGACGCCGCCAACGGGATGGCCGGAACGATGCTGCCGCCCGTGCTTGCGCACCTCCCTCGGGTCGAGATCGTCCCGTGCTACTTCGAGCCGGACGGGACGTTCCCGCACCACGAGCCGAACCCGTTACTCGAGGAGAACCGCGCCTTCATCATCGCGAAGACGCTCGAAGAAGGAGCCGACCTCGGTGTTGCCTACGACGGCGATGCAGACCGCTGCTTCTTCGTGGACGACACCGGGGCGTTCGTCCCGGGCGACTTCGTCACGGCGCTCCTCGCCGAGGTGATGCTCGGGAAGAGCCCGGGTGGCACCGTCCTCTACGACGTACGTGCAAGCTGGGCGGTGCCACGCACGGTCGCCGCAGCCGGTGGCACGGCTCTCGTGAACCGCGTCGGTCACGCGTTCATCAAGCACCGGATGCGGAAGGAAGACGCCGTGTTCGCCGGCGAAGTCTCCGCGCACTACTACTTCCGTGACTTCACGCAGGCCGACACCGGCGTCGTCCCGTTCCTGCTCATGCTCGAGCTGCTCTCGAAACGAGGCACGAAGCTCTCGCGGATCCTGCAGCCGTTCCGCGAACGCTACTTCATCACCGGCGAGATCAACACGGCGGTGGCCGATGTGCCGCTGAAGCTCCAGGAGATCAAGGAGCGGTACACCGCCGAGGGCGGACGGGTCTCACATCTCGACGGGATCTCGGTGGACTTCGACACGTGGCACTTCAACGTGCGCCCGTCGAATACCGAGCCGCTGCTCCGACTCAACCTCGAGGCTCTCTCCGAGGCGGAGATGACAGCCCGGCGCGACGAGCTCATCGCCCTGATCCGGAGCTGAGATGACGCATGATCCCCTCGAGCTCGGGCGCCTCACCCGCCGGCGCCCACCGTTCAAGTATTCGGCGCTCACCCGGGTCTGGTTCTCCGACACGGACGCACAGGGCGTCGTCTACTACGGCCGCTACATGCCGTACTTCGATCACGCGCGCACCGAGTACCACCGGCACCTCGGCTCGCTCGGCATCGAGGGGACCGAGTACGTGATGCGTGCCTCACACGTCGAGTACTCCGCCCCTGCCCGCTTCGACGACCTGCTCGAGTGCTTCGTGCGCGTGAGTCGGCTCGGCCGCACGAGCGTCACCTACGAGGTGGCCGCCGTCAGCCTCGAGGATGAAATGTTGTTGGTCACGGGCACACAGACGCTCGTGCTGATCGATGTGGCCACTCGCCGTCCCGTTCCCCTGCCGGACAGCTTCCGGCAGACGGTGCGAAGCTTCGAGCAAGAACACGTCGCCGGATGAGGGACAACACGCGTAGAGCACATTGTGGGATGAAGTGCTGCGCCAACGGAACGGCATTCTGATGGATGCTCTTGCCGCCATCGACAGGGCCCTCGACGACGGAGACGAGGCAGATGACGTCCTGCGCTCGGTCGTCGCGGCACTCGCTGCCGAACCCGCGGTGACCTGGGCCGGAATCCTGTTTCTCGACGATGGAACACTGACGCTCGGGCCGGAGTCGGGCAAAGCAGAGGCGACGAGTCGCGTCACCGTGCCGGTGACATACCGGGGCACGGTCGTCGGCGAACTCGCAGTGGACGGCGACGTCGAGACGACATTCCTGAACCGTGTCGCCGAGCGCATCGCGACACACGTTCTTCTGGGCTGGGACACGGGCGGCGAGGCCTGGGAGCCGTAGCAGGCTCAGGCTTGGCGCTGCCGCCCGGGTTAGCGGGCGGCAGCGCCAGTGCGACCCCTCTCCCCTCCTCCCATCTGTCCCGACGCAGCCGGGTTGTGCAATCCCTCGTTCAGGGGTCTCTGGACGAGCGCAACGACGGGTAGCCGGCGAGAATGCCGCTCTGAACGCTGCCTCGCGGCCCCGGCTACAGGTCATTCCACGATGTGCAGCGCTCTTACTTTTCGCACCCGCGCTCTGGTAGGGTTTTGTCGCCGTCGCAATGCGGGATCATCGTCATCGTGTACGGCACCGACCGCAAATCATCTCCAAAGAACTGAGGCCAACCACATGAGTCATTTTCGCGTAGCGCTGTACGACGTCAAGTCTGGCACAGCCGACGAGGCTGCCGAGATCTCAAAAGCGGGACTACTCCCGATCTGCAAGCGCCTCCCGGGATACATCCGCTACGAGGTCGGCCGGGTCGATGACGGCGGCCTGGTCTCGTTCTCGGTCTGGATGACCGAAACGCAGGCTCAGCACGCAAGCACTGAGGTTGCGGCCTGGGTCGCCGAGTATGTGGCCTCTCGCGTCT
>SHVL01000015.1 GCA_009694305.1 Thermoleophilia bacterium | reverse complement strand
CTATGGCTCGGCGATGCCAACCGTCCTCATCTCGTCGCCCTCGACCGGGCCCGCGAGCTTCTGTGCGGCCCAGACGGGAATGATCGAGATCACGATCACGACGAGCGCGACGACGTTTATGATCGGAAGCTGATTGGGCCGAGCGAGGTTTGTGAAGATCCAGATCGGCAGCGTCTGGTCGGAACCAGCGGTGAAGACGGTGACGATCACCTCGTCGAAGGAGAGGCCGAACGCCAGCAGGCCGCCAGCGAGTAATGCCGTCCCGAGCGCGGGCAGCGTGACCAGCCTGAACGTCTGGATCGAATCGGCTCCGAGGTCGGCGGACGCCTCCTCGAACGAAAGCGACGTACGTTGCAGCCTTGCGAGCACATTGTTGAAGACGACCACGACGCAGAACGTTGCGTGCCCGATGACGATCGTAGCGAGGCCGAAGCCGATCCCGATCGGCTGCAGAACGGTGTCGATCGTCGCGTTGAGGGCCAGTCCCGTGACGATCCCGGGGAGCGCGATCGGCAGGACGACGAGGAACGAGATCGTCTGGCGCCCGAAGAAACGGTAGCGCGCGATCACGAACGAGAGACAGGTGCCGAGCACGAGGGCGATCAGTGTGGCGAGGATCGCGGCCTTGACCGACAGGAGGAAGGCATCGCGCACCTCGGGATCGTGGAATGCGACCTCGAACCATTTCGTCGTCCAGTTCTGGATCGGCCACGCCTGGGTTATGTCGTCGTTGAAGGCATACAGCCCGATCACGGCCAGCGGGAAGTAGATGAACAGGAGCACGAACACGGTGCCGAGCCGCAGCAGCAAACGGGTGACGGGGCCCTCGACCACTAGAGATTCTCGAACGCACCCGCGCGCCGCGCGAGCAGGAGATAGACGACCATGACGGAGATCGGCACGAACGCATACGCCGCCGCGAGCGGCAGATTGTTCGCGACGCCGACGTTGTCGTAGATCACGTTGCCGATGAACTGCGTGCTCGAGACGACCTCGGGCGTGATGTAGTCACCGAGGGTGAGCGAGAACGTGAAGATCGAGCCGACGACGAGTGCCGGGAAGACGAGCGGCAGCACAACGCGAAAGAAGGTGCGCCCCGAGCGGGCGCCGAGATCGGACGACGCCTCGAGCAGCGAGGACGGAATCCGCTCGAGGCCCGCATAGAGCGGGAGGATCATGTACGGCAGCCACAGGTACGTGAAGACGAGCCAGGTGCCGGTGATCGAGTACCCGGGACCCGTGGCCCCAAACGGCTCGAGGAGCCAGTTGAGCACGCCTTCCTCACCGAGGATGACGCGCCAGGAGTAGACCTTCACGAGATAGCTGGCCCAGAGCGGAATCAGGATCGCGACGAGCAGCAGGCGACGCATCTGCTTCGAGGCGAGCCTCGCCATCGTGTAGGCGATCGGGAACGCGAGCAGCGCACACGCGACCGTCACTGCCACGGCCATGGCAATCGTCCTGAGCGCGATCGTGCGGTAGACGGGCACCTCCACGATCGTCTGGAAGTTCTTCAGCGTCGGCTGGTGCACGACCTCGCCCGTGAACGTGTCGAGCTGCCAGAACGCCGAGACCAGAAGAACGGCGAGTGAGCCGAGGTAGAGGACGACGATCCAGGAAAACGGTGCTGCAAGAAGCGCGCCAAGACGCACGCCCGGCCAGCGGTACAGCCAGGCGGAAAGCCGCCGCCCCACGCTCCGGTGGGGCGGCGGCTCGATTCCGGCCACAGAGGTCATCCGGACGTTCTTAGCCTCTGATTTCAGTCCATGCGGTCGTCCACTCCGAGTAGTCCTTGCAGACGTCACCCCGGTCGTCGCCGCAGGCGGTAACCGGCGTCGTCCAGTAGTAGACCTTCGAGAAGTACTCCTCGTCCTCGGCATGGAACTTCACGCAGTGCTCCTTGTCGGCGGTCAGCGCACAGGCCTGGGGCGACACCGGAGCTTCACCGAAGTACTCCGTCGCCTTGGCGTTTGCCAGCGGGCTGATGATGTAGTCCATCCAGAGGTACATGCAGTTCGGATGCGCGGACGTGCTGGCAATCATCCACGTGTCCGACCAGCCCGTCGAGCCCTCGTCCGGCAGGATCCCCTCGACCGGAACCGGATCCTTCGCGCCCTGGAGCTGGTTGACCTGGTACTGCCAGGTCGTACCCGCAGTGCTGTCGCTGCTCGTGAACGACTGGATCTGCTTTGCAGCGTCGCCCCAGTACTCGCCGACGATCGTCTTCTGCTGCTTCAACAGGGCGACAGCAGCGTTGAACTGATCCTCGTCGAGCTCGTAGATGTTGTCGATCCCGAGATCGGGTTGCGTCGTCTTCAGATGAAGCGCCGCATCGGCGATGTAGATCGGGCTGTCGTACACCGAGATCTTGCCGGCAGCCGGAGAGTCCGCGTTCCACACGACATCCCAGGTCGTCGGAGCCGGGGTCACGTCGTCCTTGTTCCAGATCAACAGGTTCGCGCCTCGCCCGTGGGCAACGCCGTACGAGGCACCGTTAACCGTGTTGTGGCTCTGGTTTTTCAGACCGTCAAAGACGTTCGTATAGTTCGGGATGAGGTCGAGGTTGACCGGCGCGACGTCCTTCGCGGCAATGAGCCGCAACGTTGCGTCACCAGAGGCCGAGACGCCGTCGTAGTTGCCAGTCTTCATCAACGTGACCATCTCGTCCGAGCTCACGCCGACCTTCGAGTTGACCTTGCACCCGGTCTTCGCCACGAACGCGTCCGTCCAGTCCTTCTCGACGTAACCCGCCCAGTTGACAAGGTTGACCTCGCCCTCCGTCCTGGCGTTCGCCTGGATCTCCTCGAGTGTCGCCCCGAGACCCTTGATCTCTGTGTTCGCAGAGCCCGAGCTGTCACTCCTACTGCACCCCGCAGCCACGATGGCGAGCGCCGCCACGGCCAGTGCCAGAAGTGCCCTCGGGCCCATCCGCTTCTTTCGTTTGCTCATGCTGGTACTCCCTCTCTCTCGCCGATGACCGACTCCTGCTCCGGACGCCACGCAAGCCGCACGCGCCGCCCCTCCAACGCCAGCACCTCAGTCGAGGTCTCCTCGAGATTCTGGGTAAGAATCTGAAGATCCCCTCCCTGATCGAGGCTGACGTGATACCGCGTCACCGGGCCGACGTACTGGACATCGCGCACGGTGCCTTCTTCCACACGGGTTCCCTCGTCCGGCAATGCGCCGTCCTCGAGAACCCGGATCTTCTCCGGCCGTACGGTGATCCGCCGGCCGTCACGCTCGATCACGTTCGAGACGCCGATGAAGCCCGCGATGAACTCGCTCGCGGGGTGCTCGTACACTTCGGCCGGCTTGCCCACCTGCACGATCTTGCCCTCGTTGAAGACGGCGATACGATCGCTCATCGTGAGCGCCTCTTCCTGATCGTGCGTCACGTAGATGAATGTCATCCCGAGCTTCTGCTGCACCTGCTTCAGCTCGATCTGCAGCTCCTGCCGGAGCTTGAGGTCGAGGGCGCCGAGCGGCTCGTCGAGCAGCAACGCACGCGGAGTGTTGACGATGGCGCGCGCCAGCGCGACCCGCTGGCGCTGACCGCCCGACAGCTGCCCCGGCTTGCGACCCCCGTACTCCTCGAGCCGCACGACCCGGAGAACCTCCTTGGCTCTGTTCCGCCGCTCTGCCCTCGGCAGCTTCTTGACCCGCAGGCCGTACTCCACGTTCTCCTGCACGGTCATGTGCGGGAACAGCGCGTAGTCCTGGAACACCGTGTTGACGTCGCGGTCAAACGGCGGGAGCGACGAAACATCCTTCCCACCGAGCTCGATCGTGCCTGCGTCGGGCCGCTCGAAGCCGGCGATCATCCGCAGCGTCGTCGTCTTGCCCGATCCCGACGGCCCGAGCATCGTGAAGAACTCGCCCTTCGCAACCTCGAGGTCAACGCCATCGACAGCCGTGACATCGCCGTAGCGCTTGTGGAGGCCGCAGACCCTGACATCGACGGGAACCCCCGAGGCGGGCTGTTCAGAGAGCTGTGTCAAGCGACTCCTCGAGTACTGCCAGGCCTTCCTCGAGATCGTCATCACCGATCGTCAGCGGCGCGAGAAGCCGGATCACGTTGCCGTACATGCCGCAGGCGAGCAGGAGCAGGTTGCGCTCGAACGCGGCAGCGACGATCGCGGCGGCCTGGTCGGGAGTCTGTTCGGACAGCTCGAACGCGAGCATCGGGCCGAGGCCGCGCACCTCGCCGATCGCGTCGTGTCTTGCGGCCACCTGCTCCAGCCGGAGGCGGATCGTCCCACCGAGCGCGGTCGCCTGCGCGAGGAACTCGGGGTCGGCGACCGCGTCGAGCACGGCTGCGGCAGCAACGCAGGAGAGCGGGTTGCCGCCGAACGTCCCGCCAAGCCCTCCGGCAGGAACCGCGTCCATGATCGAGGCGGGGCCGGTGACAGCGGCAAGCGGAAGCCCGCCCCCGATCGACTTGCCCGAGACGAGCAGATCCGGGGCGACGCCGTCGTGATGCTCGATCGCCCACATCTTTCCCGTCCGCCCCACGCCCGACTGCACCTCGTCGTCAACGAAGAGGATTCCGTGCTCGCGACACATCTCGGTCAGCCGCTGCAGGTAGTCGGTCGGCATCGGCAGGAAGCCGCCCTCCCCCTGCACGGGCTCGAGGACGACGCAGGCGACGGAGGCCGGGTCTACCTCTGCCTTGAACAGCTGCTTGAGTCCTGCGATCGCATCGTCGGTCGTGACCCCGCGATAGAGATTCGGCACCGGAGCGCGGTAGACCTCGGGCGCGAACGGCCCGAAGCCCGCCCTGTACGGCTTCACCTTGGCGGTCATCGTCATCGTCAGCAGCGTGCGGCCGTGGAACGCATTGTCGAAGACGACGACGGCGGGCCGGCCGGTTGCCGAGCGCGCAATCTTGACGGCGTTCTCGTTTGCCTCGGCGCCCGAATTGACGAGCAGCGACTTCTGCTGCTCGCCCGCGCAGGGCGACAGCTCGGCCAGGCGGCGGCAGACCTCGACGTACGGCTCGTAGACGCCGACCATGAAGCACTGATGAAGGTAGTCGTCGGCCTGCGCCCTGATCGCCTCGACAACCGGTGCAAACCGGTGGCCCGTGTTCTGACAGCCAATCCCGCCGGCGAAGTCGAGGAACGTGCGGCCGTCAACGTCGGTGACGCGGGCGCCGTCGGCGCGGGAAACGACGAGCTTCGGCGTCGAAACGCCTGCGCTCACGTAGCGGGCGCGGTCGGCGAGGATGCGGTCGTGCGCTGTGGTCTCGGTGATTGCGTTCATCTGCGGAGTATGGCGCAATGATGCTCTTTTCGCCGCTCTCCCCGCATGATGCAGGTCAGGGTCGGTCGTTCGCGCCGTCCCGCGTCGTACGAGGGACGGCGGCGTCTACGATGGTACAGTCGCCGAAGTAGCTCAGCTGGTCAGAGCACCGCTCTTGTAAAGCGGGGGTCAAGGGTTCGAATCCCTTCTTCGGCTCTTCGCTTTTGTGCGGCCGGTTTGTATGGGCGTATGGGCGGGGTCAGGTCTTCTCCGTTCCACTTCGCCGATCTCCGCGAGCGCTTCGCCGACGGCGAGGGCGTTGAACCACCTGGCACGACCGGCCGCTTGGGCTTCCTCGGCCGCAGGAGCGACAGCGTCGCCACCGATCTACTGCACGGTCGCTTCCGCCGTGTAGGATGCCGAGCTCTTTGCGGTCGCCTGCGAGTCGGGCAGACAGCAGAGCAGCGCGTCGCTCGACCGCCGCTGCAGGTGTCCTCCCACCGCTCGGAGTAGCCTCGACCGCTCCCGCTGGAAGCGAGCTCTCCCGCTAGGCAGGCACCGCGCGCGTTGCCTGATGCTGCACGATCTTGCGCTTCACCCGCTGCAGCGCATTATCGATCGTCTTCGTATCGCACTCGAGCTCGACCGCCATCATGTCGTACGACTTGCCGTCGAGGTAGAGGCGCAACGCGTCGGACTCGAGTGGCGACAACGTCGTACCGAGACAGCCGACGAGGCTCTGGAGCTCCTCGGTGGAGATCACGCGACTAGCAGGATCGTCCGTGCCGGGGCCGGGGAGAGCGTCACCCAGCGTGCAGTCTCCTTCGTTGTCCTGGCCCGACGGCGTATGGCTGAACGAGATGTACTGATTCAGAGGCGAGTGCTTGAACCGCGTCGCTGTCTTGATCGCCGTGATGATCTGGCGCGTCACGCACAACTCGGCGAACGAGCGGAACGACGTCTCCTTGTCGTGCCTGAAATCACGCATCGCCTTGTACAGCCCGATCATGCCCTCCTGGATCAGGTCGTCCGCGTCACCGCCTGCGAGGAAGTAGCTGCTCGCCTTCAGACGGACGAAGCCGTGATAGCGCCGCATCAGCTGATCGAGCGCCGCCTGGTTGCCGTTCCGGGCCTTGAGGACGAGCTGCAAATCCTCAAGTTCACGTTGAAGCTTCTGTGGGGTCTTCGGGGCAAAGGCCGTACGGGGGGACATCGTTTCTCCCTTGTCTAAGCGTTTTCCGAGGTTTTACGCATCACGGTGAAGCAAAGTCTCACCCTGAACTTGAGGAAGAACGTAGCACGTTCTTGCGCGCGTTACAACCCCCTTGCAGATTTTGCACTGTGATAAGAACATACGTTCGTATGCGCGAAGAGCTTCTCTGCTTCGCGCCGGCTGACTCAACGCGCCCCGGTGCTTCAGAGACCGCGGCGGAGCTGCTCGAGGCGGGCCCGTGTCTCCGGGTCGATCCGATCCCGGAGGCGTGACGCCTCGTACTCGACATGCGTCGGGCTCTCGAGGTCGCGCAGGAACGCGCCCGAGGAGATGTTGCGCACCTCCTGACCGGATGTGCCGCGGATGGCAGCATCGGAGGAGATCAGGCAGACGCGCTCCCGTTGCCGATGCTCGGCTGCGAGACGCTCGAGCAGCGTGTCGGCGTGAGGCGCGTAGCGCACCGAGAGCGGCCCTATCTCGGACTCCTCGCCGGTACCGTCGAAGACGACGACTCCGCGCGCACCGTTCACGGCGACGAAGTTTGCAAGCTCGTCGGTGAGCTCACAGACATCCGTGTACCCACCCGCGTGCAGGAGATTGTGGCCGTCGAAGAGGTAAAGGGTCGGCTCGGGCATGGACGCATCGTAGGGCGAAAGCCGGCTGAACCCCGGAGACAGACCGAAGCCTGTCACCGCAGAGACCTACGAGGCTCGCTGCCGACGGGCCTCGTACAGCAGCACGGCGGCCGCGACACTGACGTTCAGCGACTCGACACCGGCAGCGAGTGGGATCGAGACGGTCGCGTCGCAGGTCTTGCGGACGAGCGGCCGCACACCCTTGCCCTCGGCCCCGAAGACGAGCGCAACGCCTCCCGTCAGGTCTGTCTGCCACATCGTCTGCGTCGCGTCTGCCGCGGCCGCGTACGACCAGAGGTCGCCCCGTTTGATCTCGGCCAGGTAGCGCGCGAGGTTCGGTACGACGGCGACCGGCAGATGCTCGACAGCTCCTGCCGAAGATCGGCACACGGCCGGCGTCACCCGGGCCGCACCGTGGGCGGGCACGATCACGCCCGTGGCACCTGCCCCTGCGGCCGATCGGATCACCGCTCCGAGATTCCGCGGGTCGGTGACCTGATCGAGACAGGCGAGCAATGGCTTCTCGAGCGAGGCGAGCGCCCACGGGTCGGCGTACGGGTACGGTTCAGCCCAGGCGACGACACCCTGATGATCGGGGCTCTCCGCCGCCTCCGTCAGCTCCTCCTCCCTGGCGACCCGCGGTCGAGGACCCTCTCCGAGCCAGTCGAGCGCTGCGGCCGCCCGTTCGGACACCCACAGCTCGAGCACCTCGCGTCGGCCGCGCAGAGCCTCACGGACAGCGTTCCGTCCGAAGACGATTTCCCGGGTCACGACAGCGGCACGAGCTCGAAGCCGGCCGGGATGTCCCGCACCTCCCACCCCGCCCGCACGATCTCGTCACGCAGGCTGTCCGACGCGGCAAAGTCGCGGGCCAGGCGTGCCTCGACGCGTGCCTGCGCCAGTGCGATCACCTCCGCCGGCGCCTCCACGGTGTCGCCGAGCTCACCGAGCCCGAAGATCGCGAGGCCTCGCCGCAGCTCGTCGAGAGCGCCCTCGCGGGCCCAGCGGTGGAGGAGCGCAAGAGCGGCAGGCGTGTTGAAGTCCTCGTCGAGTGCGGAGGCGAGAGCGTCCCAGTCCCCGACAGCCCTCGTCTCACCCCGAAGCGCGTTACGCAGACTCTCGACCTGCACGCTCGCAGCCGTCATCGCCTCCTGCGAGAACTCGAGCGGCTTGCGCCAGTGCCCCGTCATCAGGAACAGCAGCGCCGTCTCGGCCCCCCACTCGGCAATCACCTCCTGGATCGTGGCGATGTTGCCGACGGACTTCGACATCTTCTCGCCGACGAAGCGGAGCAGCCCGTTGTGCATCCAGATCTTCGCGAACGGCCGCCCGACGGCCTGCGACTGCGCCCGCTCGTTCTCGTGATGCGGGAAGACGAGGTCGAGCCCACCACCGTGGATGAGAAACTCCGGCCCGAGCGTCTTCTCGGCCATCGCCGAGCACTCGATGTGCCAGCCGGGCCGGCCCTGCCCCCAGGGTGAGGCCCACGATGTGTCCTCTCCCTCCTTCGTCGCCTTCCAGAGCGCGAAGTCCCTTGGGTCCTCCTTCAGCGCACTCGGCTCCTGCTCCTCGACCTGATCCGGCCGCTGGCCCGAGAGCGCGCCGTAGCTCTCGAAGCTCGCGACCCGGAAGTACACGTCCCCGCCGGACTCGTAGGCATGGCCGGCAGAGACGAGCTCCTCGATCAGCTCCACGATCTCGGGGATCGTCTCGGTCGCGAGCGGCTGGGCGTCCGGCATCTCGAGCCCGAAGGAAGCGGTGTCCTCGATGTACCAGGCGGTCGCCTCGCGCGCCCGCTCCGCGCTCGCGCCCGGTGCAGCCTCGTAGATCTTGTCGTTGACGTCCGTGATGTTGTGGACGTAGGTGACGTCGTAGCCACGCTCGCGCAGCCAGTTGCGGAGCCAGGCGAAGATGACGAACGGGACGGCGTTGCCGATGTGGGCCCGCTGGTAGACGGTCGGGCCGCAGACGTACATCCCGACCTGCGCCGGAGCGGGTGGAAGCTCGACGAGCGACTTCGTCTGGGTGTCGTAGAGGCGTACCGTCATCGCGGTGTTATAGCGGCGGCCGCTCGACGGAGCGCCTCGTCACGGGGCAGAGCGGCAACGACCGTCCAGAGCTCCGGGCCACGCTCGGCTCCCGTCAGGGCGAGGCGCAGCTGCTTCAGGCTCCCGCCCACGGCCTTCAGCTCGCGGACGATCGCGCGGGCACCGGCCTCGTCGAGCGATTCGGGCGCTCCCTCACGCAACTCGACGAACCGCTCCATCGTGGGCCGCGCCTCCTCGGTGAGAACCACGGCTACCGGCGCGGTGATCTGCTGCGCGATCTCGCCTGCCTCGACCAGCGTGCGTGCCCCGCGCAGGGCCCGCGCGAGCTCGATCGGAGCACCCGCCGCTGCGACGAGGTCGGCGTCGGACATTGCTGCGATCGAATCGATTGCGAGCCGCTGGATTCGCGCGGGATCGAGCTGGACGTCGTGGCGCGGCAGCCCGAGCTCGTCGAGGTAGGCGCGCGCCGCCGCTCCTGGAATGCCCTCTTCGCGGAGGTCGGCGACCGAGGCGTGTGCAGCGCGCTTGGAAAGCTTCTTGCCGTCCTCGCCGAGGAGCAGCCCATGGTGGATCACTTCCGGCAGCTCGCCTCCGAGCGCCCGGGCGATCCACTGCTGCACGTCCTCGTTGGGCCGGTGGTCCGAACCGCGGATGATGTGGGTGATCCCGAGGTCGAGGTCGTCTGCGACCGTGGCGAGCTGGTAGGTGGCGGTCCCGTCGGCTCGAGCCAGGGTCGTGCCGGCAAGCCGGATCGAGCCGTCGTCGTCGTGGACGGCGCCGTTGCCGAGCGCCCGTTCGAGCGCGGCCGCGTAGACGGCACCGCGCCGGCTCTGCCGCAGCGGCCCTTCGTCCCAGCCGATCCCGAGCCAGGCGAGATCGGCCAGGATCGCCTCCTCTCCCCCGGCGAGCGAGCGGGTCGGGTCGGTGTCGTCGATCCGCAGCACGAGCACGCCACCGTGCTCGTCGGCGTACGTGCGGTTGACGACTGCGCTGAGCGCGTTGCCCAGATGGAGGGAGCCGGTGGGGCTCGGTGCGAAGCGGACGCGGATTGTCACCCCCTGACCGTATCGGACTCCCACCGCGGGCAGAATGCTCGGGTGAGCAACACCGGCGAGGAGATGGTCACGGCCTACGAGGCGTTCGGCGGCCACGCCTTCTTCGAGCGCCTCGTCGCCGGCTTCTACGAGCGGGTCGAGACCGACCCGGTGATCCGGCCCATGTACCCGGGCCGCGACCTCGGACCGGCCGCTGAACGCCTGCGCCTCTTCCTGGAGCAGTACTGGGGCGGCCCCACGACCTACTCCGACCAGCGCGGCCATCCGCGCCTGCGGATGCGCCATGCGCCGTTCCCCATCGACGAAGCCGCGACCGAGCGGTGGCTCGGGCACATGCGGGCATCGCTCGACGAGCAGGCACTGCCGGACGAGTTCGACGCGCTGATCTGGCGCTACTTCGAGACCGCCGCGCCGGCCATGATCAACACGTTCTGACGTGGTCGGCGAGGTGACCGGCTTCAGCCGGTCTCCGGGGTTTCACGCGTCGATCGTCACGTGCCCGGTCTGCGCCGCCACGCGCCCCAGCCACGCGCGAAGCGCCGGATAGGGCCCGAGGTCGAACCCTCCCTCGTGCGCCACGTGCGTGTAGGCGTAGAGCGAGATGTCAGCGATCGTGTAGCGCTCGCTGACAAGGTAGGTGCGCTGAGCGAGATGCCGCTCCATCGCATCGAGAGCGATGTACCCGTTTGCAGTCTGCTCCCTGATGCGTGCGGCGTGCCTGCCTGCCTCGCCGGAGAAGATGAGCAGGAATCGCACGACGGCGATCGACGGCTCGAGCTGGTACTGCTCGAAGAACTGCCACTGGAGCACCTGTGCCCGCTCGTAGGGGGCGACGGGCACGTACTCGCTGCCGTCCCCGAGGTACCAGAGGATCGCGTTGGACTCGGCGAGCGGACGGCCGTCGTCGAGCACGAGCGTCGGGACGCGTCGCGCCGGGTTGAGGTCGCCGAGCACCTCCGCTCGGTTCGAACGGTCGACGACGTCTAGTTCCTGGAGCTCGAGCGGGAGGCCGAGCTGCGCCGCGAGAAGGCGCACCTTGTAGCAGTTGCCCGATCCGGCCGAGTTGTACAGCAGCATCCGCTAAGAACCCTAATCAGAATGACGGTTCGTCGCTGGGGCGTGATGGGCGGCACGCTTGCGGCGGCCGCGGTCGGATCAAGCCTCGGGAATCGCCGCGTCCGCAGCCCAGGACGTCGCGAGGGTCGGGCTGCTGGCGAGTGTCTGATAGACGACGCAGTAGCGCTCAGTCAGCTTTAGCAGGGTGTCGAGGTCCTCCTTGCTCGCGTCGGTTTCGAGGCGGAAAGCGAGGCGAATCGCGCGAAATCCGACCGGAACATCCTTCGAGATGGCGAGTGTCCCGCGAAAGTCGAGATCGCCTTCGGCGAGTACGCTTCCTGCCCGCACGTCAACGCCGATCGACGTCGCAACCGCCCTCAGCGTGACCCCTGCGCAGGCGACCAGGGCCTCTAGCAACATGTCCCCCGAGCAAAGGGTGGAGCCGTCCCCACCCGTCGCCGGGTGCAGCCCTGCTTCCGCGAGCGCACGACCGGTCGTCACCGAGCAGGTCAGCCCTTCCCCGAGCGTTCCGGTCGCCTGGAGCGTCACCACGGCCTTGTCCGGTTCATCCCGGTATCGCTGCTTCAACGGCTCCTGTGCACTCCGTAGCTGATCTCGATCCATGATCTCCGTTCGTGTGGTGGCCCGAAGTATCACTCACACCGGGATGCGCTGGTGCGCATCCGTCGGCGATTCGACGATCTCGGCCCGGCCTCGCGGAGGTGCGTAGGTCACACCAGAGGCGTCCACGAGGCAGACGGTCGGCCTCCCTGTCCTCGCCGTCCAGCCGGAGCCATCAATTGAATGATGTCGGCACACCCCCGTCTCGGCCATGTCTTTACCGATGGATCCGACTCGACCGAGCCCACGTACAGCCTCGACACGGCGAAGCTCCATCTCGAGGAGCGCTCGCGCCTCCGGGTCATGAAGAGTCCCTTGAACCGAGTCCGGAATCCTCCGGAGCCACGTGTGGTTCAGCCATACTGCGCCGATCTCACGCACCCGACAAGGAGAATCGTCTCATGAAGAGCGCTGCGTTCCTCTTCGCATTGGCCGCGATCGCTCTCGTCCCGACGATCGCCGCAGCCCAGTCGTTGACAGGGCCTGAGACCGTCCCGGGTTCGAAACCTGCGATCGAGATCAAGACCAACAACATCGGCAAGGTGATCGCAACCCCTGGCAAGTTCGGAATCTACTACTGGAGCGTCGAGAAGAAGGCCGGCGGCAAGATCAAGTGCACGGGCCAGTGCACCGTCGCCTGGCCGCCTGTCTACGTCAGCGGCAAAGTGCAGAAGCACGTCAAGGGTGTGATGGCGACCTTCGGCACGATCAAGCGAGGCTCGAAGCGCCAGCTCACAGTGAACGGGCTGCCTGCCTACACCTACCACAACGACTCCAAGGGAGTTGTCTTATGTGACAACGTGGACGGCTGGTTCGCCGTCCACCCCAAGTAATTCCAACGTAGCGCTCGCTACGCGTAGACGCCGTCCAACCAGGCCCAGAACCGGGCCTGTGCGCCTGTTCGTCGACCCGCATCGGATCGAGGGACGCCTCGGCGGCGGCTGGACTGTCGATCACAGCGACGTCGAGCACGGTCGCAGCTTTGTACCGAAGGTTTTCTTGTCATTACACAGGGCCGACACGAACGCTGCTCCGGGCCGTGCTCGCGCCGTACACTCGGGCCTGTGGAGGCGGAGCTCATCGCGTGGTACGGGCGGGCGAAACGAGATCTCCCGTGGCGACACACGCACGACCCGTATGCAATCCTCGTCAGCGAGGTGATGCTGCAGCAGACGCAGGTCGACCGGGTGGTTCCTCGGTATCTCGCCTGGCTCCAGCGCTGGCCGACCGTGGAGGCACTCGCGAACGCGACCGCGGCAGACGTGATTCGCGCCTGGCAAGGTCTTGGCTACAACCGCCGCGCACTTGCACTTCACCACGCAGCGCAAGCGGTTGCGCAGGACGGCTGGCCGGATACCCTGACCGCGCTCCCCGGTGTCGGACCGTACACCGCAGCAGCTCTCCGCAACTTCGCGTTCGGCGACGTAGACATCCTCCCGCACGACGTCAACGTCGATCGCATAGAGCGCCGCACGGGCCACGGCTTCACGGGCGCTGCAGCGCAGGCGCTGATGGATCTCGGTGCCACCGTGTGTCTCGCCCGGATCCCGCGGTGCGACGTCTGCCCGCTCGCGGCCGCCTGTCCGTCGAAGGGGACGCGCGACACGGCGGCCCGCAAGCAGAGCCGCTTCGAGGGATCGTTCCGCCAGCGGCGGGCAGCCACCCTGCGGCTCGTCTCGGTCGCCGACACACCCGGCGAGAGCCTCGACCGGGAGGCGGTCGAGGCTCTGGTGACAGACGGCCTCGTCATCGTCCTCCCGAACGGCACGGTCGCCCTCCCCTGAATCCGAGGCCGGTGCCGGCCTCGGGCTCGCGATCTCTCGCGGACTCGTCGAGGCCCAGGGTGGTCGAATCTGGGCGGAGAATCGCCCCGGCGGCGGCGCGCGGGTGAGCTTCACGCTGCCTCGTAGCGCCCCGGCAGTCCCGGCAGTCCGGCCTCCGCCTCTCAGGGGCTAGAATGGCACGATGCGAACCACCGGGGATCTGACACGTAGTCGGCTGCTCAAGGGTGCAGCCGCATCGACGGCCGCCCTGATGCTCGGCCCGGACACCCGGGGTGCACTTGCCGCCGGAGGCACCGATGCCGAGGCAACCGCCGCCGGCTTCAAAGGCAAGAACGTGGTGATGTTCATCACCGACCAGGAACGCACGATCCAGCATTTCCCCCGCGGCTGGGCCGCGAAAAACCTCAAAAATACCCGGAGGCTGCTCGACAACGGCCTCGTCTTCGAGAACGCATGCACCAACGCCTGCATGTGCTCCCCGGCCCGCGCGACGCTCCTCACGGGCCTCATGCCCGCCCAGCATCAGGTGCGCCACACCCTCGAGGGCCTCATGCCCGACACGTCGTATCCGCAGATTCCGCTCTCGACCGAGATCGCGAATATCGCCTCGGTGATGTCGGCGGCCGGATACACGGTGATCTGGAAGGGCAAGTGGCATCTGACCAAAGGCCAGATGGTGACTGACCCGGCCACAGGCAACGTCGTCGAAACGTTCGTACCAAACGACGTCGGCCAGTACGGATTCGAGCGCTGGAACCCCAAGGACGCCGGTGCGAATCAGAATCCTGACCAGGGTGGAGGCAACACCTTCGCGAACCCTGCTGTCCCGTACACCGGGGGGGCAAATGACGAGCGCTTCATGGACGACAGCGGCGATGTCACGGCCGGGAAAGAAGGGGCGCTCGCATACCTCGGCTCTGTCGCCGCGACCCAGCAACCGTTCTTCATGGTCATATCACTGGTCAACCCTCACGACATCCTCTTCTATCCCACAATGAACGAGGTGACCGGCTATCCCGACAGCGACCTCGCGGGCACTATCGGCCTGCCGGCGACGGTCAACGAACGCCTGACGACAAAGCCGCGGGCACAGGCCGCGTTCAACGTGATCTCCAACGCCGGCCTGGGCAAGCTCAAGACGGATGCCCAGAAACGCGAGTACATCAACTTCTACGGCAACCTGCTGAAGAAGGCCGATGCGTATCTCGGACAGGTCCTCGACCTCCTCGAGGCCACGGGCCTTCTCGACGACACCGTGGTTATCCGCACCTCCGACCACGGCGAAATGGGTACGGCCCATGGCACCTCACGCCAGAAGAACTTCAACTTCTACGAGGAAACCATCCGGGTCCCGCTGATCTACTCGAACCCGAAGCTCTTTCCGAAGGCGCGAACGAGCCAGGCACTCGTCTCCCATGTCGATTTCCTGCCGACGATCGCAAACCTCTTTGGCGCCCCGACATCGGCGATGTCCCGTTGGCAGGGCGTTGACTACTCGAAGCTGATCGTCAATCCCGCGGCCCGTGCTGCGCAGGATTATGTGATGTTCACCTATGACGACTGGCAGTGCGGCCAGTCACAGGGGCCGTATGTTCCGGAGCCAAACCACATCGTCGGGATCCGTGAAGAGCGCTGGAAGATCGCTTGCTACAGCGACCCTCGGGGGATCGAGAAGGCGGAGTGGGAGATGTACGACCTCAAACGCGACCCGAATGAGTTCCGGAACCTGGCAGCCCCTCGCCATCGTCGCACGCCGCTCGAGCAGCGAGAGTACAGGCGGCTGAGGGCCAAGCTCGCTCGTGTCGAGAAGACGCGTCTCGGGCCGTCCCGCGGCACGAAGCAGTCGATCTCGCTGACGGCAGCCACCAAGCAGACCAAAAACAGCAAGACATTCCGGTTCACCGACACCGGATCCATCACCGGAGCACCCGTCGGATCGGGCAAGATCGTGATCGACTGGGTTCTGGATCCGGCCAAGAAAACCGGCGTAGGGACGCTCACGATCAGCTGCGGATCCGGGTTGATCAAGGGCAAAGTCGGCATCACATTCACGATCGACAGCGCAACCTCCGTCATCACGCTGACCGGCACGCTCAGGGTTATCGGCGGCACCGGCGACTTCCGCGGCATCAGAGCCACCGGTCTGAGCTTTCTGATGACCGACACGACCAGCGGCCAGAATGGCGCGATCACGATCGCCGGCACCGCTTACTACCGCTAGCTACCAGGGCAATAGCTTGCCATTCGGGCGAGGGCCTGCGGCAACGAAAGCCGCGGCGCTCCTCGCGGGTGCAGAGAAGGCTAGCGAGACTCAACGCGCTCGAGCAGAGCTACGGCCTGTGCTGCGAGTCCCTCGCCACGACCTGTAAAGCCGAGGAAGTCCATCGTCGTCGCCCGCACACCCACGCGCTCGGAGTCGACTCCGAGCGCCCGAGCAAGATGCTCGCCCATCGCCTGTCGGTGCGACGCGATCCGCGGCTCCTGGCCGATCAAGACGCAGTCAGCGTTGACGAGCCCAAAGCCGGTCTCCCGCACCTGCCGATAGGCCTCGGCCAGCAACTCGAGCGAATCGGCTCCGCGATAGCGCTCGTCGCTCGACGGAAAGAGCGCCCCGATATCGGCGAGGCCCGCTGCGCCGAGCAGCGCGTCTGTCAGCGCATGGGCGATCACATCGCCGTCGGAATGCCCTGCGAGGCCACGGGGGTGGTCGATCGAGACGCCGGCAAGAACGAGCGGTACGCCGTCCTCGAACGCGTGCGCATCGATCCCGATCCCGATCCGGAGGCCACTCATAGAAGCGAGGCTAGCGTTTCGGGGAGCAACGCGAGATCATCGATGGCGGTCGCCTACGGTGACGTCCACCCGAGGCCAGCACGGGCCACGGCGAGCGTGGACGGTGACGAGGCCAGCGGCTGCCGCCGGGAACACAGGGGTTCGCACCCGAGCCGGCTCCGCCGGCCTCTCGATGCCGGGACGGGGAAGGGGCGCTGCGTGCTGTCCGGCCCACTCGATTGTCATTCCGAGCGCCATCCGGCACGTTCCGGCGGCTCACGCTTCATCCAGGTGGAGGCTCTCCGAGCCACGACTCGACGAGCGCCAGATCGGCTCCCGTCGTGATCTTGAGCAGTCTCGTATCCCCCGCCACCACACGTATCCGTCCTCCCCGTGCCTCCACGAAAGAGGCACAGTCGGTCGCACCCGCGGGATCGGGGCCGGCGTACGCCGAGCGCAGGGCGGTCGCGGTGAAGGCCTGCGGCGTCTGCACGGCGACGAGAGCTGACCGGTCGAGCGTCTCGACGACGAGACCACGCTCGACCCGCTTGACCGTGTCGGCGAGAGGGAGCCCCGGCACGACACCGTCGTAGCCCTCGGCGAGAGGCCCGAGGACACGCTCGATCATAGCGTCGTCGATGAGAGGGCGCGCAGCGTCGTGGACGATCACGACGAGCGCATCGTCGGGGATCTCGACGAGCGCGGCACGAACCGATGCGGCACGCGTCACACCGCCCGGCACGACTGCTGCGACCTTCGAGGCAACGAGTTCCTCCGCGAGCACGATCGCGGCCTCCTCCCACGCGGGAGGGACGGCGACCACGACGGCATCGATCCAGGCGCTCGCGTCGAGACGTTCCAGGCTCTCGGCCAGAAGAACACGCTCACCGAGCGCAATGAACGCCTTGGGCCGGTCGGCACCGAGTCGCTCGCCGGAACCAGCGGCGACGAGAATCGCCCACGTCGTGCTGCCGTTCACATCACCTGCCAGGGCGCAGCCCTCCCCTCATGCGACCACAGCGACACTGCCTCACGCGCTTGCGGCAGCGACCTTGGCTCTGGGCTTGACCTTCTTGGCGCCGCCCGGAGGGTTGGCAAGCACCTCGTCGAGCCACACGGCAGCATCGTCCTCGCTCATGTCCTTCGCGTACATGAACTCCGAGGCGAGGATCTTCTTCGCCTTGACGTACATCTGCTTCTCGCCCGTGGAGAGGCCCTTCTCGTGATCGCGAAGCGCGAGGTTTCTGACCACCTCGGCAAGTTCGAGGATGTCGCCCGTCTTCATCTTGTCACGGTTGTGCTTGAAGCGGCGATTCCAGTTCTTCGGCATCTCGGTCGAGTCGCCGGAGAGCGCCTTGACGACGACCTCCACCGCTTCGAGTCCGATCACCCAGCGAAGGCCGACCCTCTCGGCGTTCTCGGTGGGCACGTTGACGGTCATGTCGTTGTGCAGGATCTTGATGGTGAGGTATTCGCGGTCCTGTCCGAGAACAACACGCGTGTCCTTGCTCACGACCGTACCTGCTCCATGGTGGGGGTACACCACATTGTCGCCGACGTCAAACACGCAGAACCTCCCGTTATCCACCCATTTTCACGAAACCGCCGGCGCCAAGAGGCTACCAACCAGGGAACGTCATTCTAGCTGAGAATCCTGCGCGACAGAGGACGGATGCGGACACGTCTTCGGTGTGTACAGAATGCCGTTTCTCTGCTTTCCGAGGCCCGAGATGATGCCGCCGGGAGAAAGCACGTCGTAGAGGCCGTCAGAGGCGCTTCAGGGCCACCAGGAGTATCTGGGGGCACCAGATAGGTGGCTCAGGGCCACCAGGAGTATCTGGGGGCGTGAGAGACCCAGCCACGGGTTGTCGAGGCCGTCAGGCGTTGTTTCGGGGCCATGAAAGACCCGCCAGAGGCCAGGCAGAGGTTTGCCAGGGACGCCGGAGGCCGAGAGCAGGGGCTCTCAGGGCCACTAGACGCCGATCAGGGCCGTTCCCGGCCGATCATCGGGCCTTCCCCCGTCAGGCGCCGTCAGAGGAGACCCCAGAAGGCAGGCGGCCAGCCCGACGCGACCACGGGGACAACCAGGAAGCAGCCGGAGGCGACCACGGGGACAGCCAGGAAGCAGCCGGAGGCGATCAGCCTTCGTCAGGCGCCGCCGAACTGTCGAACGACCCCGAACTGTCGAACGACCCCGAACTGTCGAACGACCCCGAACTGTCAGAGGTTGCCGAGCCGTCGAGTCCGGCGGCGATCGCCTGACGGAGGGTCTCGGCACGGGTGATCCTCGGGCCGCCACGACTCGTGGTTCCGTCGGGGGCGATCACCGTGGCGACGCCGAGCTTCGCGCACTCCTCCAGACGACGCTCGGCCTGGGCGGCCGGCCTCAGGCGACCGGTAAGCCCTATCTCACCAAACACGGCGACACTGTCGCGCACCGGCACACCCCGGGCGGCGGAAGCAATCGCGAGCGCCACCGCAAGATCGGCACCGGGCTCGTCGATCCGCACCCCGCCCGCGACGTTCACGAAGACATCTGCAGACCCGAGAGCAATGCCCGCGTGACGTGAGAGCACGGCAACGATCATCGCGAGACGCCTGGGGTCGACGCCGGTTGCCACCCTGCGCGGCATCGCCAGGTCGCTGCGCGAGACGAGCGACTGGATCTCGAGCAGGATTGGCCTCGTTCCTTCGAGCGCGCAGGCTACCGCGGCGCCGACCTCGCCGGAGTGCGTGCGTCCGAACAGCTCGGAGGGGTTTGGGACACCGACGAGCCCACCGCTCGTCATCTCGAAGACGCCGAGCTCGTTGGTCGAGCCGAACCGGTTCTTCACCGCCCGCAGAATCCTGTGGGCGTGATAGCGGTCGCCTTCGAACTGGAGGACACAGTCAACGAGATGCTCGAGGACACGCGGCCCTGCCACCGACCCGTCCTTTGTCACGTGGCCGACGAGAATCGTGGCGACCCCCTGTTCCTTCGCAACCCGGAGAAGCCGTCCGGCAGCCTCGCGCACCTGCCCTACCGACCCGGGCGACGATCCGAGATCGGCGGAATAGAGCGTCTGTATCGAGTCGATCACGCACACGTCGGGACGTTCCCGCTCGAGCGTGGCACACACCGACTCGAGCTCCGTCTCGGCGAGGATCTCGACCTGATCCGACCCACCGAGCCGGTCGGACCTGAGCTTGACCTGCGCAACCGATTCCTCCCCTGTGACGAGGAGAGAGCGCCTGCCGCCCCGCGCAATGTTGCCGAGTGCGGCAAGCAACAGCGTGGACTTCCCGACACCCGGCTCGCCTCCCACGAGGACGAGCGACGCGGGCACGAGACCCCCTCCGAGGACGCGGTCGAACTCGGGGACGCCCGTCCCGATCCTCGCGGCCTCCTCGGCACGAACGTCGGCCAGACGCTCGGGTGTGCGGGCGGCGGCGCCACGGCTCTTACCCGGCGGCGCCTGACTCGTCAGCTCCTCGACGAGCGATCCGAAGACACCGCAGCCGGGACACTTACCGAGCCAACGGCCCGTGGCGGTGCCGCACTCGGAGCAGACATGCTGAACGATGACCTTTGCCATAGAAGAATACTACGGGAGGGGCCGGACGACATGTCGCCTGTCTGGACAACTGGCGCGCGTTCCCGAAGAGAGGTCGGCCACCGGGGCGTGATGCGCGCGTACGACTCGAGGACGCGCGGAGCCCACCGGAGCGATCGGGAGCAGTGCCACCGGGAACGAAGCAGCGTGCCGCCCAGCAGGGTCGGGCGGCACAGGGTCTCGGGGTGATTCGCGCTCGTGCGGAGGCCGTCGTGCTGCAGCCGCACTCAGCGCGCACGCTACCGGGGTCTGCGAATCCCGGAGAAACGCCAGGCCCGGAAGACAGGTCGAGACAGGTCGAGACAGGTCGAGGCAGGTCGAGCGCTTCGCCGCCGCCACGGCGTGGCCGAGCTCAGTCCAGGTCGTTCTCGGCCGGCGACTCGTCGTCGTCAGCAGCCAGAGCATCCGGCGGCACCGTCACGGGCTCCGGTGTGGCCTGCCCCTCGATGATCGTGATCTCGACGAGTGATTCGCCCTCGAGGCCCGCCAACTCCTTCTTGCGGTCAACGAGGATCGTCGAGCCCTCGATGAGCTCCTGCCCGAGCACGAAGTCGGCAAGTGGATCCTCGATCAGCCGCTGGATCGAGCGGCGCAGCGGACGGGCACCCATCGCAGGGTCGTAGCCCTGCTCGACGAGCAGTTCCTTCGCCTCGTCGGTGAGCTCGATGGTCGCTCCGTGCACCGCCATCTGGTTGCGGAGCCTCTTCATCATCAGGTCAACGATCTGCAGGATCTCGCTCTTCTCGAGCTTGTGGAAGACGATGATCTCGTCGATGCGGTTCAGCAACTCGGGGCGGAAGACCTTCTTCAGCTCCCCCATCACGCGACCCTTCATGTCGTCGTAGCTGAGGCCCGCCTCGTCGCCCAGAGTGAAACCGAGCGACTGGTTCTTCGAGATCTGGGCCGCGCCGATGTTCGACGTCATGATCACGATGGTGTTGCGGAAGTCCACCTTGCGACCCTGCGCGTCCGTCAACTTCCCGTCCTCGAGAATCTGCAGCAGGATGTTGAACACGTCCGGGTGGGCCTTCTCGACCTCGTCGAGGAGCAGCACCGAATAGGGCTTGCGGCGAACGGCCTCGGTGAGCTGACCACCCTCGTCGTACCCGACGTAGCCGGGAGGCGAGCCGACGAGGCGCGAGACGGAGTGCTTCTCCATGTACTCGCTCATGTCGATCTGGATCATCGCCTCCTCGTCACCGAAGAGGAACTCCGCCAGCGTGCGGGCGAGCTCCGTCTTGCCGACACCGGACGGGCCGAGGAAGATGAACGAGCCGGTGGGGCGCTTGGGATCCTTGATCCCGGCGCGCGCACGGCGGATCGCCTTCGAGACCGCGACGATCGCGGGCTCCTGGCCAATCACGCGCTTGTGGAGCTCCTCCTCCATCCTGATCAGCTTCTGCGACTCGGCCTCGGTGAGCTTGAACACCGGGATGCCCGTCCACATCGAGACGATGTCGGCGATCTCGTCCTCACCCACCTCGGGCTGCTCCTCGTCGGCGTCGTTGCGCCAGCTCTCCTCCAGCTCCTTCTTCTTCTGGGCCAGCTTTCGCTCCTTGTCGCGCAGCGCTGCCGCCTTCTCGAACTCCTGCGACTCGATCGCGCTCTCCTTGTCGGAGCGCACCTTCTCGATCTCCTCCTCGAGCTCCCGATAGCGGGGCGGAGCAGACATCGTGCGGATGCGCAGGCGCGAGCCGGCCTCGTCGATCAGGTCGATTGCCTTGTCCGGCAGGTGCCTGTCCTGGATGTAGCGGTCGGCGAGCACCGCAGCTGCACGCAGCGCCTCGTCGGAGATCTTGCAACGGTGATGGGCCTCGTAGCGGTCGCGCAGGCCGCGGAGGATCTGCACGGTGTCGTCGATCGAGGGCTCCTCGACCCGCACCTGCTGGAAGCGCCGCTCGAGCGCAGCATCGCGCTCGAGATACTTGCGGTACTCGTCGAGCGTCGTCGCGCCGATCGTCTGCATCTCGCCACGGGCGAGGGCAGGCTTGAGGATCGAGGCTGCGTCGATCGCGCCCTCGGCGGCTCCCGCGCCAACGAGGTTGTGGAGCTCGTCGATGAAGAGAATGATGTCGCCCCGCTGGGTGATCTCTTTCATCACCTTCTTGAGACGCTCCTCGAACTCACCTCGATACTTGGAGCCGGCCACGAGGGAGGCGAGGTCGAGCGTGTAGATCTGCTTGTTCTTCAGGAGCTCGGGCACCTGGTTCGCCGCGATACGAGAGGCGAGGCCCTCGACGACTGCCGTCTTGCCGACACCCGGCTCGCCGATCAGCACGGGGTTGTTCTTCTGGCGGCGCGAGAGGATCTGCATCACGCGCTCGATCTCGGTCTGGCGCCCCACGACGGGATCGAGCTTGCCCTCCGTCGCCATCTTTGTGAGGTTGCGGCCGAACTGGTCGAGCAGCTTCGAGTTCTTCGTCTTCTCGCCACCGGGTGCTGTGGCGGCACCCGCCTGACGGCGCCCCGGCCCCGACAGCATGCGGATGATCTCGTTGCGAATCTTCTCTGCGTCGGCATCGAAGTCGAGCAGGATGCGGGCGGCAACGCCCTCGTTCTCGCGCACGAGGCCGAGCAGGATGTGCTCCGTGCCGATGTAGTTGTGCCCGAGCGACAGCGCCTCGCGCAGTGCGAGCTCGAGCACCTTCTTCGCACGCGGCGTGAACGGGATCTGGCCCGTCGTGACCTCGTCACCCTGGCCGACGATCCGCGCAACCTGAGCCCGCACCTCTTCCACGGTGATGTCGAGCGACTCGAGCACCCGCGCTGCGAGGCCTTCTTCCTCGCGCAGCAGACCGAGCAGGATGTGCTCCGTGCCGATGTAGTTGTGCTTCAGGGCCCGGGCCTCGTCCTGGGCGAGGACGACGACCTGACGTGCCCGTTCGGTAAATCGCTCGAACAATGGCCGGCCCACCTTTCCGCATTGACTCGAGGCCTACGCCACTCGCAGGCTCTCGATGTGAGAGAATTCGATTGTACCGCACGCGCGGGTCGGCGCAGCTCACCCGGTTGCGTCTGCGATTACAGGCCCTACCGGCACCCTCGGCCGCACCGGCCGGTACCCTCACCGACTATGGCTGGCAAGGCCCTCATCACAGGCGGTGCAGGATTCATCGGCAGTCATCTCGCCGGGCGGCTGCTCGACGGCGGCTGGGAGGTGTGGTCACTCGACGACCTCTCGACCGGATCGCTCGAAAACGTCGAGCATCTGCGAGACCACCCGGGGTTCCACCTCGTCGTGGATAGCGTCCTCCAGTCAACGAGCGTCAACGAGCTCGTCTACAAGTGCGACGTCGTCTATCACCTCGCGGCTGCGGTCGGTGTGCGGCTCATCGTGGAACATCCGGTGCAGACGCTCGTCACGAACCTCCGTGGCACCGAGATCGTGCTGGAGCACTGCCACCGGTTCGGAAAGCGCGTCCTCGTCGCCTCCACCTCCGAGGTCTATGGCGACCACCGGGAGGAGACACCGCTCGAGGAGACCGCACGCCGGATCTACGGTCCGACCACGCAACGTCGCTGGGCGTATGCGGACTCGAAGGCGATGGACGAGTTCCTCGCACTGGCCCACTTCTCGGAGCACGGCCTCGACTGCACGATCGCCCGTCTCTTCAACACCGTCGGCCCACGCCAGAGCGGTCAGTACGGCATGGTGATCCCGACCTTCGTCCAACGGGCGCTCGACGGCCGCCCGCTCGAGATCCACGGCGATGGCGACCAGACGCGCTGCTTCTGTCACGTGGACGACACGATTCGCGCGCTCCAGGGCCTGATGGACGACACGGTGTCAGGAGAGATCTACAACGTCGGCGCGACGAATCGCATCGCGATCTCGGCGCTCGCCGACCGCGTGATAGAGCTCACCGACTCGTCCTCGACGATCGCGCACATCCCCTACTCGCAGGTGTACGAGCACGGCATCGAGGACATGCTGCACCGGATCCCCTCGACGGAAAAGATCCGGGCGGCGATCGGCTGGGAGCCAAAACAGTCGCTCGAGGACATCCTGGGTGACGTTGTCGCCTTCGAGCGGCAACGCGCAAGCCACCCGTAGGGGCGGGACCTGTCCCGCCCACCGACAACGACACGAGCGCCGGGACAGGGCCGCGGAAGATCACCGGCAGACCGGGCAAAGGCGGGAGTCCGAGGCACACAACGGGCGGGACAGGGCCCGCCCCTACGAGGGGGATGAGCGCAGCGCAGGGAAGAGCACGACGTCACGGATCGTCTCGCGGCCGGTCAGAAGCATCACGAGACGATCGATTCCGAGGCCGAGACCGCCGGTCGGCGGCATCCCGTACGAGAGAGCCTCGATGTAGTCGGGGTCGCCGGGCTCGCCCTCGAACTGCTGCGCCTGCTGGTCGAAACGCTCCTGCTGCGTCGCAGCGTCGTTGATCTCGGAGAACGCGTTACCGAGCTCCATCCCTGCGACGAAGAACTCGAAGCGCTCGGTCAACGTCGGATCGTCATCGGTCTCCCGTGCAAACGGCGAGATCTCGATCGGGTAGTCATAGACGATCGTCGGCCGGACGAGCTCCGGCTCGACGAAGTGACTGAACGCCTTGTCGATGAGCTGCGACCAGTCCCTGTCTGCCTCCGTGTCCGCCCCACGCTCCGTGAGCGATGCACGGAGCTCGTTCTCGTCGCGCGTCCAGAGCCCCTTGGCCTCGAGCGCCTCGGTAAACCTCACCCGCACCCACGGGGCCTTCAGATCGATGTCGTGGCCGCGAAACTGCACGGCGGTCGTACCGATGGTCTGCCGCGCCACCTCCTCGACGAGCGTCTCGGCCCGCACCATCGTGTCGCGGTAGTCGGCGTACGCCTCGTACCACTCGAGCATCGTGAACTCGGGATTGTGCTTGAACGAGACACCCTCGTTACGGAAGTCCTTACCGATCTCGTAGACCCGTTCGAGGCCACCGACGATGAGCCGCTTCAGATAGAGCTCCGTCGCGATGCGCAGGTAGAGATCACGCTCCAGCTCGTTGTGGTGGGTCACAAAGGGGCGCGCGGAGGCGCCACCGTACAGCGGCTGCAGCACGGGTGTCTCGACCTCGAGGAACCCCTCGCCGTCGAGGTACGCGCGGACCGCGGCGATGATCCGCGACCGGAGCACGAAGTCTGCGCGTGTCTGCTCGTTGACGAGCAGATCGAGGTAGCGCTTGCGATATCGGAGCTCGACGTCGGTCAGTCCGTGGAAGGTGTCGGGGAGCGACTGCGTGTTCCGCGCGAGGACGTCGAGGGAGTCGGCGAGGACAGACGGTTCACCCCGACGGGCTCTGGCCGGATGCCCCGTGATGCCAACGACGTCGCCGAGGAGAACATCGATCTCGCCGGTCTTCGCCGTCTCGCAGATCACCTGGATCCGTCCCGTACGGTCAACGACATCGAGAAAGACGAGCTTTCCCATGTCGCGACGAGCCATTGCCCTGCCCGCTATCCGGCGGCTGGATTCGGCCGCCTGGCCCGCCTCGAGCGGCTCGCACTCCTCCCTGACGGCCGAGATCTCGGCCCTGTCGGGAAAGCGCTTGGCAGATGTGGGGTTACGGGACAAGGGCTCTTCGCGGCGATGTGCAAGGCGAGTGCCCGCACGCAGCGACGACCGTCTGCGTCGCGCGCGCCGGCGGCGGCAGCGGTCAGGCTGCCGTGATCGCCATGATCTTGAACGTGATCTTACCGCCGCGCGGCGTCGCGACCTCGATCGTCTCGCCCTTCTTGTGGCCGAGGATCGCACGTCCCACCGGCGACTCGTTCGAGAGTCGGAACTCGGCCGGGTTGGCCTCTGCCGACCCAACGATGTAGTACTCGAAACTCTTCTTGGCCTCCACGTCGCGCAGGCGGACGATCGAGCCGACGGAGACGACACTCGTATCGACGTGGGCGGTGTCGATCACCCGCGCGCTGAGCAGTCGTTCCTCGAGCTGGGCGATCCTGTGCTCCAGCATCGCCTGCTCGTTCTTGGCGTCGTCGTACTCGGCGTTCTCTGCGATATCGCCGAACTCGCGCGCAACGCGAATCCGGTCGGCGACCTCGCGGCGCTTGTCGGTGCGCAGCATCTCGAGTTCCTGCGTGAGCTTCTCGTAGCCCTCGGGGGTGAGAAGTACGTCCTTCAAGATTACGGCCTCCAGGAGGCTAGAGTTGGGATCTGGACCGAACTGTGGGCGCCACGACGGTCGTGAAGGGTAGCTGCACCAGTGACCCGGGCGCAAACGGCAACTACGATGCGCCAGATGTCGATCGATCTCAGGGAAAACTGGCAGATCGGTGCGGTTGACGTGCCGACGCGTCTCGTCCTCGCGCCCATGGCAGGCGTCAGCGTCCAGGCCTTCCGACGACAGGGACGGAGATTCGGGGCCGGGCTCGTGTGCTCCGAGATGGTCTCCTGCGCCGGGATCGAGCACCGCAACGAGAAAACGCTCGGCTACCTTCGCGTGGCCTCCGACGAGCATCCACTCGCGATCCAGATCTTCGGCTCCAACCCCGACACGATGGCCGAGGCCGCGCGCATGGTCGCTGCGGCGGGCGCCGACATCGTGGACATCAACTTCGGCTGCCCGGTACGGAAGGTGACGAAGACCGGCGCAGGAGCAACGCTCCTCGACGACCCAGACCTCGCCTGCCGCATCGTCTCCTCGGTCGCCGCCGCTGTGGACATGCCCGTCTCGGTCAAGATGCGGCGCGGGCTGAAGGACGGCTCGCGCGACTGCCTCACGATCGGCCCGCTCCTCGTCGAGGCCGGCGCATCCGTTCTGACCCTCCATCCGCGCTCGGCGCAACAGATGTACACCGGCACCGCCGACCACGCGTTGACGGCAGAGCTCGTGTCGCTCGTCAACGTTCCCGTCATCGCATCCGGTGACATCATCTCTCGGGCCCGGGCCCAGACCGTCCTCGCTACGACCGGGGCGGCAGCCGTGATGGTGGGCCGCGGCGCGCAGGGCAACCCGTGGGCGCTGCGGGAGATCGTGGACGGGGACGCCACCGAGCCGAGTCGAGAGGAGGTCGTGGCCGAGCTCGTACTGTTCATCCGCGAGACCGTCCGTGAGCTCGGTGAACGGCGAGCTTCTGGTTTCCTGAAGAAGTTCTACGCGTGGTACCTCGGACGTGGCCGCTTCCCTCGGCCCTTCAAGCAGGAGCTCGTCGTACTCGACTCCACCGAGGAGGTCGAGCGGCGCCTGATTGCCGCCGCGCCCGGTTCATTGCAACTGATCGAGCAGCTCGAAGCCGAAGTTCCGTCGGCGGACGAGTTCACGCTCGCGCTCCCGATCTCCGCTTTCGGCGGCGGCTGACCGCAGCTGCGGGTCGCCGCAGCAGCAATGAGGGGCCCCGAATCAGGCTCTGTAACCCTGTCGGGGGATACACGAACGCGCGCCGTAGCCCGACCTCTTTCCATAGCCATGAAAAAGCCGACTTCGACACGCCGGGCAAGACAACCCGCAGCCCTACCGCACCCCTCCGAGAAGGTCGGGAGCTCCTACTGCAACGCTCGCGTCGCGATCGGTCTCCCCGTTGCCGCTGTTGTCGCAACCGCACTCAGCATCATGCTGCTCGGCGCATCCGTCAGCAGCTCGCTCCCGATCACGATCATGCTGATTGCGTTGGCGGCAGTAGCCAGCCAGGCCGTCGTCCAACTCGGCCCGCGCAGCTGGTACACGGTGGCGACTCCCGTTGTCGTCCTTGCAGGCCTCCTGGGCGGACCGCTGGTCGGGGTAGCCGCCGGCGCAGCCACGCAGCTCATCCACTCAAGGGGAGCCTGGCGCCGGGTCGGTACCGAAGGCGGCATCGCGACGCTTCAAGGGCTCGCTGCCGGGATCGTCGGCCTCGTGCTCCTCGAGGGTTACGTCCTCAGCGGATCCCTCGCGGCATTGACTGCCATCGCTGCCATGCTTGCTGCCGTCACCGTGAACGCGACCTGCCGGTTCCTGATCGTGTTCGAGCCAAGCCCGAGCCGGCTCCGAGTCCTGTGGCTGCATCGTCTCCGCGTCGATCTCCTCGAGGCCATTCTCGTTGCCCCCCTTCTCTCTGTTCTGCTGATCGCTGACGGTGCGAGCGCAGCCCTCGTCGCCGCCACCACGGCCTCGATCCTCGCGACGCTCCTGATCGCCCATCGAAGCCGGGAGTCCACGGCCGCCGCGCTTGCAACCGAACAGGCGACGGCGCGACGCGATCAGCTCACCGGAGCGCCAAATCGCCGTGCATTCGAGGAGGCCATGGACGCCGAGCACTCACGTATCAGCCGCGGAGGGCTGCCGGCAGGACTTTTTTTGATCGACCTCGACCGGTTCAAGTCGGTCAACGACCGCTTCGGGCACCGTGTCGGCGACGAGGTCCTGATCGAGGTCGTTCGCCGGCTCAGCGACGGCCTCCGTCCCGCCGACCTCGTTGCCCGCTGGGGCGGTGAGGAGATCACGGTGCTCGCGCCGGGCGTCCGTGGGCGTCGCCAGCTCGAGCAGTTCGCCGAGCGAATCCGGATCCTCGTACGAGAGTTTCCGATCGCAACCTCTACGACGGCTCTCCCGGTGACCGTGTCGGTCGGAGGAACGCTCCTCGAGGATGGCGTCTCTGCGAGCGCAGCACTCCACCGCGCCGACGGCGCGCTGTACGAAGCAAAACGCACCCGCGACGCATCGGTTGTCTCGCTACCTCCGCCCCTCACGCTCCAGGCCGTAAGAGCGTAGCCAGGAATCAGCGAGACGGGCCGTGCGATCCCGTCAGAGCCGTCGCAACCCCGAGTATCACGAAGATCGACCCGGACACGTAGCGCTGCACACCGACCCAACGGCGACTGTCTCGCAGCGTCTCACGCGCCGACCCCGCGGCCAGCGCCCAGGCCGAGTCGGTGATCAGGCCGAGAAAGATGAACGTGAACCCGAGCACGAGGATCTGCAGCGCTGCCTGACCGTGACTCGGATCGATGAACTGGGGCAGGAATGCGAGGAAGAACAGGGCGGTCTTCGGGTTGAACACGTTGACGACGACACCCTCGGCAAAGTCTCTGCGGCGGCGGCGCAGCGGACGCTGTGGATCGGTGTCCGCCTCGTCGGCGCGTCCGAGCAGCGTGCGGATTCCGATCACGATCAGGTAAAGCGCGCCCACCACCTTGACGACGGTGAATGCCGTCGCCGACGAGACGAGGATGGCCGAGAGCCCGAGCGTCGCCAGGGTGAGATGAAACAGCGTGCCGACGTGGATGCCCGCGACCGACGCCAGGCCCGCGCCGCGCCCCTGATCGATACTGCGCGTCACGATGTAGATGACGGCGGGCCCGGGAACAGCCAGGATTGCGAGCGCAGCGAGTGAGAAGACCGCAAACGTGTGCGGCTCGACGATCAAGCGTTGAGATTCCAGACCAGACGAAGGCCGTCAAGCGTCAGATGCGGATCGACGCTCTCGATCGTGCTCGAATGGGGGGCTACGAGCTCGGCCAGCCCACCCGTGGCGATCACGCGGGCTTCGACTCCGAGCTCGCCGCAGATCGCCGCGACGATACCGTCCACCTGCCCGGCGAAGCCGTAGATCAGCCCCGACTGGAGGCCCCCGACCGTCGTCTTGCCGATCACGGACGGCGGCTCGACATAATCCACCTTGACGAGCCGGGCCGCCCGCGCGAAGAGAGCCTCCATCGACGTCTCGATCCCGGGCGCGAGAACGCCACCCACGTACTCGCCCTCAGGAGAGACGACATCGAAGTTCGTGGACGTGCCGAAGTCCACGACGATGACCGGCGACCCGTAGCGTTCCCTGGCAGCGACCGCGTTGACGATCCGGTCGGGCCCGACCTCCCGCGGATCGTCATACCGGATCGGGATGCCCGTCTTGACACCGGGGCCGACGACAACGATCGGAACGTGCGCCCAGCGGTCGGCCACCCGCTCCCACTCCCGGACAAGCGTCGGCACCGTCGAGCTGAGACAGATGCCGTCCACGTCGTCGAGGTCGAGCATCCCGCCGAGCAGAACACCCAGCTCGTCTCCCGTGCGCGTTCGCTCCGTCGCAAGCCGCCAGTCGTCACGAAGGCCGCCGTCGTCGTAGAGCCCGAGGGCGGTCTGGGTGTTGCCTACGTCAACAGCGAGCAGCATCTGATCTCCGTGATCCCGCGCAACGAGCTAGAGGGACTCCTCGTCGCCCGGCAACGACTCGCCGATCCGATCGGCGAGCGACTGTGCGGTGAGCTTTGGCTCGTCGCCCTCGCCGCGCAACTCCTCGACGGTCATGTCACCCGACGTGTACACCTCGGCCTTCGGAATCATCCGGGTGGGGCGATTCTTGTCCCACACCCAGACGTCCTCCATCTGCAGGTGGAAGAACGGGTAGCTCGCCTGGGGCTCGACCTTGAGATCGAGCCGATTGCAGAGATAGGTCGCGTCCTGGGTCAGGATGCAGTAGCGGAAAAGACCGAAGACGGCGGTGTATTCACGCTTCAGCTCGAGCTCGAGCTTCGCCTCGAACTCGTCCAGCTCATCGAGATGACTCATGGGGAGGATTCTAGACGGAATCAGTCGTCGAGAGGCCGAAGAGCGTCGAGGAGCTCCCGCACCGGCCCTTGACCCGGCACGACGAGCAGCGGATCGAGCTCGGCGAGCGGCTCGAGCGCGAACGCTCGCTCGTGCAGGCGCGGGTGGGGAAGCGTGAGGCCCGGCTCGTCGATCGTCACGCCGGGCACGAGCAGCAGGTCGAGGTCGATCGTGCGCGGGCCAAACCGTGGCCCCTCGCGCGTGCGGCCGAGCTCGCGCTCGATGTCGAGCAGGGTGGCGAGAATCTCGGTGGGGGAGAGCGATGTCTCCACCGCGACAGCGGCGTTGAGGAATGCCGGTTGCTCGAGGTAGCCGACGGGATCGGTCTCGAGGAACGAGGAGGTCGCGACCACCTCGATCCAGGGCCTCTCCCCGAGCAGGACGACAGCGCGCGCGAGCATCGCACCCCGGTCTCCCAGGTTCGATCCAAGCCCCACGTAGGCACGACCCACAACTCAATCTTAAACAACCCCTTACAACCGGACAAACACGCGCCACGTAGAACTCCGGTGGATGCATTACACGAAGCCAGCCGGCGTGACGGCACTTTTCTTTGCTGCGGCAGCGATCCTCGTCTCACCCGCCACCGCAGCAGGGCCCACCTCCGGGTCAACAATCGTCGAGCTGCGCCCCGCCGCCCGCTGTAGCGAAGCCGTCTTCGTTACCGGGCTCGGAGGCACGCTTATCGCATCGTCACTCAACCTCTATCGCGTCCCGAACACCGTCGCGACACGGGTCGTCTCCGAGCTGCGGCTGCGCGGAGCCCTCCGCTTCAGCGCCCCCAACCGGATTGTGGGCTCGCTTGCAGTCGCAGGCTTCACCGACCCTCTTGTCCCGACGGAATGGTGGCGCGCGGCGGTCGGAGTGGACACTCTGACGCCGCCACCTGCAGGGCGGGCGGTCACGGCTGTGGACTCGGGAATCGACGTCTCGCACCCGGAGTTCCTCGGGCGCGCCAATACCGAGACGCTGAACCCCCAGGAGCCGGTGAGTATCGGTGGTGAGCACGGCACTGCGATCGTCTCGCTCATTGCAGCGCCGGTGAACGGGCTCGGCCTCGTCGGCATCTATCCCGAGGCACTCGTCCGCTCCTGGGATGCCGCACGGGGCGCAGGCACGGCGCTCGACACGGTCGAGATCGTGCAGGGCATCCTCGCTGCGGCGAACCTCGGCCCGGGCGTCGTCAACCTCAGCCTCGGCTCCGGCGCCAAGGAGCTGGCGGTCGAGCAGGCGATCTACGAGGCGGTCAGGAAGGGAACCCTCATCGTCGCCGCCTCCGGGAACGACGGCGATACCGGCAACCCGCTCGGATATCCGGCAAGCATCCCCCACGTCCTGACCGTCGGCGCGAGCGACCCGGCAAATCGGATCGCGGCCTTCTCGAGCAGGTCGCGGTTTCTCGACCTCGCCGCACCGGGCGTCGCTATGCCCATCGCGACAGCGCTCGGGAAGGGGTGGAGAACCGGCGAGGGCACCAGCTTTGCGGCACCCCTCGTCTCGGGTGCGAGCGCATGGGTCTGGACGGTGCGTCCCGAGATCGATGCCAGCCAGGTGTTCGAGATCATGCGCCGCTCCGCGGTGGACATCGGTCTGCCGGGCAGAGACGATGCGGCAGGCTACGGCCTGCTCAACGTCCCCGCGGCACTCGCGTATCCGGCCCCTCCTCGCGACCCCTCCGAGCCGAACGACGATATCGAGTTCGTCCGTCCGGGGGGGCTCTATGACACCTCTATCCCGCCCCTGACGACGCCTGCCAGGCGCACGAGCACCATCCGGGCACGACTCGACCGGGTCGAAGACCCCCGCGACGTCTACCGCGTCTGGCTGCCGCGGGGCGGTCGTGTGACAGCCACCGTGACAACGACCGCGACCGTCGATCTGAGCCTCTGGAAGCAGGGCACCGTGAGCGTGATCGAGCAGCTCGTGGGCACCGACCGGCTCGCTCGTGCAACGGCCCGTGGCATGTCCACCCGGTTGACGTTCGACAACCCGGGACCGGGACGTTTCGCCTTCCTCGCCGTAGCTCCGTCCAGGGGCGTGCGGGAGGCGACCTACCGCCTGCGCCTCGGCTGACGGGCCAGACGCTACCCCGGGCGTCTCCGGCGCTCGACCGACACCGCTGCGTACTCGACCGGCGGATCGAGGACGACATCGGGCTTGCAGACGCGAACCCGAACGGCAGACACCGGCCAGCCCGCGAGCAGCGCGTCCGCAATCGCTGCGGCGAACGCCTCGAGCAGGTGATAGGCCCGGCCGTCGGAGACCTGCCGCACCTGCTCGACCACGCCGCGGTAGTCAACGGCATCCTCGATCAGGTCGCTGAGCGCAGCCTGCTCACCCTCGAGATCGAGCTCGACGTCCACGAGGAACCTCTGCCCGTCGCGGCGCTCCTCCTCGAGGACACCGTGGTAGCCGTGCAGGATGATGCCATGGAGCTCGATCGTCACGACGACGTACCCCGCTCGATGGCCGCGGCGACGGCGAGCGCGTCCACGTGGGCCGCGACGTCATGCACGCGAAACAGCGTGGCGCCGCGGTCGAAGGCGGCGACTGCAGCGCCCACGGACGCCGCATCGCTCCCCACCCGGCCGGCCGGGTCTCCGAGCACGCGTGCGAGCGTGCTCTTGCGCGAGAGGCCGACGAGCACCGGGCGGCCGATCGCGCAGATTCGCCCGAGCTCCCGGACGAGCGTAAGGTTCTGATCGTCCGTCTTTCCGAACCCGATCCCCGGATCGAGACACACGTTGTCCTCGGGGATTCCCGCTGCGACCGCCACGGCAAGGCGTTCCTCGAGAAACCCCACGACCTCCCCGACGACGTCCTCGTACCGCGGCTCGACCTGCATCGTGCGAGGATCGCCCTGCATGTGCATCAGGCAAACGTACGCGCCGGCATCGGCGATCACGCCCGCGATGTCCGGTTCGGCGCGCAGGGCGCTGACATCGTTGACGAGCACGACCCCGAGCGCGAGTGCCCGACGCGCGACCTCGGCCTTCGAGGTATCAACGGACATGGGCATCCCGGCTAGTTCCTCGAGCACCGGCACGACCCGCCGGAGCTCCTCGTCGAGCGGCACCGGCAACGCACCGGGCCGCGTTGACTCACCACCGACGTCCACGAGGGCCGCACCTTCGGCAAACAGGCGCAGCGCGGCCTCGACGGCGGCCACCGGGCCGGCATTGTCACCACCGTCCGAGAAGCTGTCGTGCGTGACGTTGACGACACCCATTACCGCGGGACGCGGCCAACACGCAGCAAGCGAAGAACGTCGCACCAGACGACGGAGGGTAGCGATGTGAGCGGCACACGTCGGCGAACGCTGCTCGGCCTCGTCGGGCTCGTGCTCCTTCTGGCCGCGGTCGCGGTCGCCTCGAACGGGTCGGTGCCCACCGGCACCGGGGGCACGAGACGGCTTTCCGACCAGTTCCTCGACGTGCTGATCAGCCTCTATCTGCTTGCGATGCTGGCCGGCGTCGGAGTCTGGGCCTACATCCTCCTCGTCCGCAAGGATGCTGTCGCAGATGCGATGGCCGACCGGCCCCGCCGCAGTGCGTGGTTGTCGGTCGCGATAATCGCAATCGGCCTCGGCCTGCTTGCCGTGTTCGTGCGCTGGCTCTCGGTTGACGAGAGCCTGCGCCGACGGCTTGCGGGCAGGATCCGCCCCGCGGTGCCCGGCCTGCCGGGCGGCAACCCCGGGGAGCGCAACGACTACCGGCCCGAGTTTGCGACCGGTCCCGTGCTCGTCGTCGTAGCCCTCCTTGCCGTCGTCCTCGTCGCCTGGGCCCTAAACACCCGTGCCCGCCGACGCCGGCTCGAATCGATGCCGGATGCGCTGCTCCCGACCCTCGCAGACGTGCTGGAGGAGACGCTCGACGACCTGCGCGCCGAAACCGACCCGCGGCGTGCGGTCATCGCCGCCTACTCCCGGATGGAGCGTGCCCTCGCCGCCTACGGGCTGCCCCGCAACCCGGCCGAGGCGCCCGACGAATACCTGGAACGCATCTTCAGCGACCTCGACGTGAGCCGGCGTGCGACCTCCCGCTTGACTGCGCTGTTCGCATGGGCGAAGTTCTCCGCACATGATGTGGCGCCGGAGATGAAGCAGGAGGCAATCGAGGCGCTCGAGGCGGTACGCGAGGAGCTACAGGCAGCCGGGATTCTCGCCGAGCAACAGCGCCTCCAGGCACTCATGGAGCAACGCGGGCGAGCGGAGGCCTGATGAGGGACGCACGGCGGCTAGCCGGACTGGCTCTGCTCCCGACGGCCGCACTCGCTGTCGCGCTCGTGCTTGCCCCCGACCGCGCGGCGCTCGAGGTGCATATCTGGCTCCTCGTCCTGCTCGGGCTTGCGCTCCTCGCGTTCCTCCGCATCGTGCGTGTGACGTATCCCTCCGGTGCGTCCCCCTTTGTGGCAAGCCTGCGGCAACACAGCGTCCCCGTCCGGCGCCCCGCCGGTCTGATGCGGCTCGAGCGGGAGGTCTCGATGGCAGGGTCGGCGGCATTCGACGTCCACTTTCGCCTCCGCCCCGCCCTCGTGGAGCTTGCGACGGAACTCCTCCTGTCGCGGCGGGGCATCGACCTCGAGCGTGAGCCCGGCCAGGCTCACGCCGTGCTGGGCGACGACGCCTGGGAGCTTGTCAGGCCCGACCGGCCACAACCATCGGAGCGCCACGGCGCGGGCCTCGGCGAGGTCGAACTCGAGCGGGTCGTCACCGCCCTGGAGCATGTCTGATGGAGCTCCGCGAACTCACCAGCCTGGGTAGCCGCCTCATCGACGAGGTCGAGCGCGCCATCGTCGGTAAGCGGGAGCAGCTCGAGCTCGTGCTGCTCTGAATGCTGGCCGACGGACACTTTCTGCTCGAGGACGTGCCCGGGCTCGGGAAGACACTGACAGCACGCTCCTTCGCGGAGGCGAGCGGCCTCGACTTCAGCCGGGTGCAGTTCACGCCCGACCTCCTGCCCGCCGACGTGACCGGCTCCTCGATCTGGAACCAGCGCGAGGGAGACTTCGAGTTCCGGGGCGGCCCGATCTTTACCCACCTGCTCCTCGCAGACGAGATCAACCGCGCACCGCCGAAGACGCAGGCCGCGTTGCTCGAGGCGATGCAGGAACGTCAGGTGACGACGGATGGCGTCACCCGGCCTCTCGAACGACCGTTTCTCGTTCTCGCGACACAGAACCCGATCGAGTACGAGGGTACCTACCCGCTGCCGGAGGCCCAGCTCGACCGGTTCCTGCTTCGCACCGGGTTCGGGTATCCGGGAGAGGACGCCGAATGGGAGATGCTGGCCCGCCGGATCGAGCGGCGAGAGGATGACATCACGCTCACGCAGGTGATCGACCGTGACACGCTGGTCGAGATGCAGGGGGCCGTGGAACTCGTGCACGTCGAACCGTCCGTGGGCCGCTACATGGTTGACATCGTGGCCGCAACGCGCAAGAGCACGAGCCTGGCGGTCGGGGCGAGCCCCCGCGGGAGCCTGGCGCTGATGAAGCTCTCCCGGTGCCGTGCAGCGCTCGCAGGCCGCGACTTCGTCACCCCCGACGACGTCAAGGCGATCGCGGTTCCCGCTCTCGCCCACCGGCTCCTGCTCAAGCCGGAGCTGTGGGTCCAACGACGCTCTGGCGAGGACGTCGTACGCGAGACGCTCGCGCTCGTGCCGACGCCGCAGGCCGAGGACGTCACTCCGCCCACGTGACTCCCTTCGCGTCGCCCCGGCTCGCCTCGTACCTCGGCCTCGCAGCCCTCGGCCTGATCGCCGCGCTCACGCTCCGTCGCTCCGAGCTCGTCGTCGTCGCAGCCCCGTTTGCCCTGATGGTCGCTGCCGGGCTCCTCGAAAGCCGGCCAGAGGTAGGAGCATGGCTGACCGTCGGCTGCGACCGGGCCCTCGAGGGCGACGAGGTGATCGTGGAGATCGAGCTCAACGCACACACGTCGGCCGACGTGCTCGAGCTCCACCTGGTGATTCCCCGTGGTCTGACAGTCGTCCACGGTGACAACCCGTGCAGCCTCCATCTCCGGGCCGGAGAGGAGCGAACGCTGTCTCTCACGCTCCGGTGCGAGCGGTGGGGATCGGTCGAACTGGGAGACATGCGCCTGCGGGCCCGCGGTCGGATCGGAATGCTCGCCTGGGAGGGCCGCGTCCGTCGCCCTCAACACATACAGATCTACCCACGCTCGGAGCTTCTCCATAGCCTCGTGGCACCGCTCGAGACGCAGCTCGTAACCGGCGATCTCGTGGCCCGCGTCCGCGCGGACGGCTTCGAGTTCGCCGACACGCGCGGGTTCGTGCCCGGCGATCGACTGCGCTCGGTCAACTGGCGGGCGAGCGCCCGTCGCGGCGCGTTGATCGTCAACGAGCGACACCCCGACCGCAACGCCGACGTCGTCCTCTTTCTCGACAGCTTTGCCGAGGCTCGCAGTGGCACCGACACAGACGGCACGCTCGAGCGGGCAGTGAGGGCGGCAGCAACGCTCGGCGGCCGCTATCTCGAACGCCATGACCGGGTCGGCCTCGTCACGTTCGGAGGTGTGCTGCGCTGGCTCGAGCCCGGCGGCGGTCTCGTCCAGCGGTACCGCCTGATCGACGCGCTCCTCGAGACCGGAGTGGAGTTCAGTTACGCGTGGAAAGACGTGAACATCATCCCGGCGCGGACACTCCCACCGAAGGCGCTCGTGATCGCCGTGACGCCGCTCCTCGACGAGCGGTCGATCGCGGCGCTTCTCGACCTTCGCGCCCGCGGTCACGACCTCGCGATCGTCGAGGTCTCGCCCGAGGAAGTCGTGACGCCGAGTGACGGGCTCGACGCACTCGCCTACCGGCTGTGGCTTCTGCGGCGCGCGGGCCTCCGCGCCCGCTTCGAGCGCTCCGGAGTTGCCGTAGCCCGCTGGAACGACGAGCGCACCCTCGACGCGGGACTCGAAGGGGTGAGAGCATTTCGCCGCCGCGCGCGACTCTCAAGACGGTAGCTCTCGGGGCGGCCTCTGTCGGGCTCGCCGCAGGGCTGACTACCTGGCTGGCAGCCGTCGCAGGGCCTGAGGCCGCCGGGCCCGTGGCAGGTATCGGCGCGGTGGCGGCGGTCTGCCTCGTCGCCACGCTCCTCGTCCGTAGGCCCGAACCGATCGTGGGCGTGTTGGCGCTTCTCGGAGCAACCTACGCGCTGATTCTCGTCATCGACAGCCCCCCGCTCGACGGCAGATCGGTAATCGTCGGTGCTGCGCTCCTCACGATCGGCGAACTGGCCTACCTCTCGGTCGAGGCCCACCTTGCAGTAACCGAGGAGGCAGGCGCCACAGCAAGGCGCGTCGCCTCGGTCGCCGTACTTGCGCTCCTCGCGCTCGCTCTCGGCGCGACGACGCTCGCGGTCGTAGGCGTTCTCCACGCGGGCGGCATCGCCACCGAAGTAGTCGGCGTTGCTGCTGCCGCCGCCGCTGTCGGCCTGCTCGTGCTGGCAGCGAGAGATGCGCGGCCATCGAAGCAGCTCGACGAGGCCGGGCAGGGTGTCACAGAAGGCGAGCGAACCGGGGCCAACGAGCGAGGCGCCGGCAGGTCGGTCGTCTAGCCGGCTGCGCCCTCTGGTGGCGGCTGCATTGCCGCTCCGGGGAGCGCTCGCGGCGACGGTCGCAGAACGGGTTTCTTCTCCGGCGAATCGTCCGGGGCGGGCGGAACGACGGGAGCGACCTCGTCCGGGAAGACCGTTGACTCGGGCTCTCCCGCGAGCAGGCGCTCGAACTGATCCTTGTCCACCGTCTCGCGCTCGATCAGGACGAGCGAAAGATGATGCAGCTCCTCCATGTGCTCGCGGAGCACGCGCGTCGCGGAATCGTGCGCCTCCTCGATCACACGCCTGATCTCGTCGTCGATCTCGCGGGCGATCTCCTCGGAGTAGTCGGGAGCCGAGCCCATGTCACGACCGAGGAACGGCATGTCGTTGTCGCGGCCGAGCACGCGCGGGCCAAGCTTCTCGCTCATGCCGAACCGCATGATCATCTGCTTGGCCGAATGCGTGACCTTCTCGAGGTCGTTCGCGGCACCGGTCGTGACCTCGTGAAACACGAGCTCCTCGGCTGCCCGGCCACCGAGCGTCATGGCCATGATCGACATCAGGGTGCCCTTCGTCGTCAGATACCTGTCCTCGCTCGGCAGCGAGATCGTGTAGCCGAGAGCCTGCCCGCGGCTGACGATCGAAATCTTGTGCACGTCGTCGGTTCCTTCGAGGTAGTACCCGACGAGGGCGTGCCCCATCTCGTGGTAGGCGGTGATCCTCCGTTCCTTCTCCGAGAAGAGACGCGACTTCTTCTCGGGCCCGGCGATCACGCGCATGATCCCTTCCTCGAGCTCGCTCTGGCCGATCGTCTTCTCGCCACGCCGTGCAGCGAGGAGTGCCGACTCGTTGATCACGTTCGCGAGGTCGGCGCCCGTGAAGCCCGGTGTCTGTGCTGCGAGAACATCGAGGTCGAGCTCGTTGCTGAGCGGCTTGCCCTTCGAGTGCACCTCGAGGATGTCGCGGCGCCCCTTGCGGTCGGGGCGGTCTACGACGATCTGGCGGTCGAAGCGACCGGGGCGCAGGAGTGCCGGGTCGAGAATGTCCGGGCGGTTCGTGGCGGCAATCAGGATCACGTTGTCCTTCTGCTCGAAACCGTCCATCTCGACGAGCAGCTGGTTGAGCGTCTGTTCGCGCTCGTCGTGGCCGCCACCCATTCCGGCGCCACGATGGCGACCGACGGCGTCGATCTCGTCGATGAAGATGATGCACGGGCTTGCCTGCTTCGCCTGCTCGAAGAGGTCACGCACGCGTGAGGCACCGACACCCACGAACATCTCGACGAAGTCGGAGCCCGAGATGGAGAAGAACGGCACCCCGGCCTCACCCGCCGTCGCCCGAGCAAGCAGGGTCTTGCCGGTGCCGGGAGGCCCGTAGAGAAGGACGCCCTTGGGAATCCGCGCGCCGAGCGCCTGGAACTTCTTCGGATTCTCGAGGAACTCCTTGATCTCCTGGAGTTCCTCGACGGCCTCGTCTGCCCCGGCCACGTCCTTGTAGGTGACCTTCGGCGAATCCGGCGACATACGCTTGGCGCGACTCTTGCCAAAGCTCATCACCTTCGACCCACCACCCTGCATCTGGTTCATCAGGAAGATCCAGAAGCCGACGAGAAGCAGGATCGGCAGCAGTCCGGTGAGGAGCGATACCCAGGTCGAAGCGCCGGTGCCCTTCGAGTCGAACTTGACGTTCTGCTTCTCGAGGAGGTTCTGAAAATCGGTTGCGGACTGCGTAGTCGGGTAGTGCACCTTCGCCTTCTGACCCGAGTCGAGCTTCGCTTCGATCGACTGCCGGTTCGGGTTGAACTGCACCTCGCTGACGTTCCCCTGCTTCGCCTGGGTGATCAGCTGCGAGTAGGTGAGCTTGGCTGCGTTGTCACGCTTCGGCATCAGCGTCTGGCTCGCGAGCCAGACGAGCACGACGATGACGACGAGGGGGAAAAGGGCGCTACGGAAAAAACGGCTCACAGGTACTTGTAAGGATAGCAGCGTGGTCTCCCACACCGCCACCGCTCAGGCGTATTCATCAACCCCTAATGAGGTGTGCCCGCGAGGAGATCGGGGTGTAAAACACCTATATACGGGAGATTGCGGTACTTCTCGGCGAAATCCAGCCCGTAACCGATCACGAAGCAGTTGGGGATCTCGAAGCCGACATAGCGGATCGGGATCTCGATCTCACGCCGCTCTGGTTTGGTCAGCAGCGTGCACACCTCGAGGGTTAGGGGCTCTCGAGCCTGGAGGTTGCGCATCAGGTACGAGAGCGTCAACCCGGAGTCGATGATGTCCTCGACGATGATCACGTTGCGGCCGGTGATGTTGATGTCGAGGTCCTTGAGGATCCGCACGACGCCCGAGGAGTCGGTCGCAGCGCCGTAGCTCGAGATCGCCATGAAGTCGATCTCGCAGGGCATCGAGATCTCGCGCATCAGGTCGGCCATGAAGAACACGGCGCCCTTGAGCACGCCGACGAGCAGCAGGTCACGGCCCGCATAGTCGGCCGAGATCTCGACCCCGAGGGCGGCGACGCGACCCTGCACCGACGCTTCGTCGATCAGAATCTCGCCCACACCGTGATGTACCTCGCTCACCGAGCCCTCCTTGCTTCGACGACGCCGTCCCACCCTGGCGCCACTGCGATGCCGGGTACGGCGACGACGGCGTCACCGTAAACCACGACCGGCCACGTGTCCCGCTCTGCCCTTGGCACCTTTGCGTCCACGAGGAGATCCTGCACTTTCTTGCGGCGTCCTGCCAGATGATCTCCCGGGCGGCGCGTTCGCACCTCGAGTCCGTCTCTTGCAGACTCGAGCGTCCAGGGGCCCCATTCGACGGTGCCCTCGAGTCGCAGCGTGTCGTACTCGCGAACTGCGCGAACACCGTTCCCGAGGTCGGCGGATTGCGAACCGGCACGCGACGAGAGCAGTTCCACGAGTGTGTCCTCGAGGGCGCGCGGGAGCGAAGGGCGCTCTTCACCGAGGGCTTGCAGATTCGCGTCCGCGCCAGGGTGCAGGCGGCGGAGCAGCGGCAGAACCTCGTCCCTGATCAGCCCGCGTGTGGTTTCCGGGTTCGTCGCGTCGATCCGCACGGGAAGGCCACACTCCTCACAGTAGGCGGCCGTTTCTTCGCGTGTCAGGCAGAGCAGCGGGCGCACGACGCCGTCTTCCCGCCGCACCTTGATCCCGCGCGTGGAACCGCTCGAGACGATCCGGTAGAGCACGGTCTCGATCTGATCCGATGCCGTGTGCCCGGTGGCACGTGGGCCGCAGCCCTCCGTGACGGCGTAGCGAAGCTCACGCATTGCAGCCTCGGTCGGGACGGCCTCGACGTGGATCACGCGCGCGCCCATCTCCGTGGCGCAGTGCCCGGCATCCGCATCGGAATCTTCGCCCCGTACGCCGTGGTGCACGTGCACCGCCGAAACGGCGTAGCCGAGCGTGCGCAGCGCGTGCCAGAGACACGTCGAGTCGGCTCCGCCCGAGACGAGGCAGGTCACGGCTCCGCCCGGAGGCACGAGGTCACGGGCGCGAATGAAGGCCTCGATGCGGGACGTCAGAGGGTGTACCACCGCCCTAGTGTGACGTACGGGGCGGATCCGGGGATTCCGGCGAGCCCCGTGGCTCAGGCGGGCACCAACGGGTCGAGCACTCGCACCCCGTCGAACTCGAGGTAGTCACGATCGTGCGTCCAGATCCCCTCAACGCCGAAGGCGCGCATGAGGGAGACGAGGTGGGCGCCGGAGACGAGGTGGGCGCCCGGTGTCACCTCGTCCGCGATCGTGCGGAACGTCGCCCAGAAGCTCGCGTCCTCGCCGGGGCTCCACACGTGGGGTAGGTCGGGCAGGAAGCTGCAGCTACGTCGCTCGCCGGCGACCGAAGATGAGGCCGCCGAGCGTGAAGCCGAGCCCGAACGTACCGAGCGAAAACGCACCCACCGCGAGAGCCTTGCGCCAGACGGAGAGCCTCTGCCAGTGACCGAGTGCCGCCTGTTCCTGCTCCGTCAGCTCCTCGCCGCGACGCTGCTTCCGCAGAGCACCTCCGGCCTGAAGGCCGAGATAGAGGTCGTCGAAGATCTCGGGGGACTGTTCGGACATGCGTCCAGTGTATAGCCTCAGTCGGCGGTGACAGGCTGCCTCATCCATATCTCCGACCTCCACCGTGGCACACGCGAGGTGCCCGGACTCGACGACGCGCTTCTCGCTCTTTGTGAAGAGCTCTCGCCCGAGCTCGTGATCGCAAGCGGTGACCTGGCAAACCGTGGCCGGACGGCGGAGTTCGAGCAGGTGAAGGCGCTGCTCCACAGGCTTCCCGCCCCCACGCTCGTCGTGCCGGGCAATCACGACCTTCCGTACACCGTGCCGGCGCGGTTCACGCGCCCCTGGGATCGGTTCACTGCCGTGTTCGGGACGACGGATCCCGTGCTGCGCACCGACCACGCGGTCGTTTGCGGTCTCAACTCTGCCCGTCCGTGGCGTCACCAGGGTGGCCGGCTCGACGCCGCTCGTCTCTCGGCCGCAGCCGAGGCGCTGCGCGACGCACCCTCCGACGCACTCCGCGTCGTCGTTCTCCACCACCATCTCGCGGGCGCTCCCTGGCGTGCGTCGCGCAAATTCCCCCTCAAGCACCGCAACGATGTGTTGGGCTCGCTCGCAGCCGCCGGCACGGAGCTGATTCTCGGCGGCCATATACACCAGAGCACCGCCGTCGGGCGACACCAGTTCGAGGCCCTCGACACCGGCGACCACAGCTCGCTCGTGCTCTCGACGGCTCCGGGCTTTGGCCGACCACGCCCCCACCGACGCGGTGAGGCGCATGGCCTGCATGTTGTCCGCTGGACACACGAGGATATCCTGATCGAGAGTAGAATCTGGGATACCACTGGTTTTTTGACCTGCGGGAAATACGGCGCGTTACGATCGGGATTCCGTGCGTTACAGAGATAGGATTTCTCGACCTGCTGTGTCCGAGTTGGACACAAGACTCGTACTCTTGCGGTTTGTGACAGACAAAAGGAATGCGGAGACACGATTGTTGCGGGGAGCTATAGCGTTTGGGAGTGTCTTGGCCGGCCTGCTCGGTGCAGCCGTGCTCGCCGCGAGCGTCGCCGGGGCAACGTCCAGTCAAACCGTCATCGCCTATGGCAGCGAGCGTGGCGGACCCGGCCGCGTCCATCTCTTTGGCGCTACAACGAACACGCGGCGGGTTCTGCAGTCCCGTAGCCCCGGAATGGAGGTCACGCCCTCGTGGTCTCCGAACGGTCGGCAACTCGCAATTGCAATCTCTGATGCCACCGGCCAGGACTTCGACATCGCGGTCGTTGCAGCCAACGGATCGGGTCGCACGAGGATCACCGAAGGCGCCGCGTGGGACGAGGAGCCCGACTGGTCACCCGACGGCAAGTGGATCGCCTTCGCGAGTGACCGCAGCGGCAACTTCGAGATCTACCTCATCCATCCCAACGGTAAGGGCCTGCAGCAGTTGACGTCGAACCAGTGCGAGGACACCGAGCCGACGTGGTCTCCCGACAGCTCACGGATCGTCTTCACCAGCCGCCGTGGTGGCTCTCCGCACCTCTGGATGATGAAGGCGAACGGAAAGGGACAGCACAGGTTCCTGAAGGCACTGTCGTCGTCTCCCGCGTGGTCGTCCAACGGCCGTACGATCGCCTACGTCAGCGACGCAGACGGCGACGACGACATCTTCACCGTCGGACTCAACGGTCGGGGCGTAGTCCGCCTGACCGAGAACAGCGCGGTCTCGGACAAGGAACCCGCGTGGTCTCCCGACGGTGCGATGCTCGCGTTCGTAAGCGACCGCGACGGCGACCAGGACATCTTCCAGATGCGAGCCGACGGCAGTGCGGTGCACGTCCTGACGAGCGGCGTGTGGACAGACGGCGCTCCCTCCTGGCGTCCCTCAGTCTCCAAGCACTAGATCTCTCGGGCGTTACCACGTCGAGAGAAGCATCGACGAATCGACGACTCACGGAGTTGAAGTGCGGAGTCGGAGAGGGGCGTATCGAGGGTGGTCTCGTACCCGCAACACGATCGACGGGTGCAACGCGGTCGTTCGACAGACATACGGTCATCGGGTACCGCATCCTGTCCTGCGTCGCAGGCGCGCTAGACGCCGTGCCCGGGCTGTCCGAAGCCGCCACCGCCCGGCGTCTCGGTGCGGACGACATCCCCGGGCACGAGAGTGCGCGAGTCCTTGCCCGGAATCTCCTCTCCGTTGACGAAGGTGCGACCAGGGGCGCCCGACGCCCCTCCCCTGGCCCCGGGAGGAGCATGGCGGCGGCGATCTCCGAGCACCGACAGACGGCACTCCTCGAGCACCCGCACCTCGCGCACAACGCCGTCGCCGCCGCAGTGCAGCCCTGCGCCGCCGGAGCCGAGCCGAAGCGCATAGCGCTCGACGCGGAGCGGGTAGGCGAGCTCGAGGGCCTCGACAGGGGTGTTGAGCGCGTTCGACATCGCCACGTGCACCGCGGAGGGGCCGTCGGCATGCGGGCTCGCCCCCTGGCCGCCCCCTATCGTCTCGTAGTAGGTCCAGGCACTCGTCCCGAACGTCGTGTTGTTCATGGTGCCGGCCCCCGCAGCAGGCACGTCAACTGCCTGTCCGAACGCGGCGAGCACCACGTCGGTGATCCTGCTGGACGTTTCGGTGTTCCCGGCGACGACGGCAGCCGGTGGTCGAGCATTGACGAGGCACCCCTCGGGTGCCCGGACGGTGACGGGCGCAAAGGCACCACCCGAGGCGGGAATGTCGGGGTCGGTGAGCAGCCGCACGACGAAGAAGCAGGCCGAGCGCGTCACGGCGAGAGGGCAGTTGAGATTGCCGGCGTACTGCGGCGCCGTGCCGGCGAAGTCGATCTCGACGCTGTCTCCGGCAACGGTCACAGCGACACGGATCTCGAGATCACCGGCAACGGCTTCGATCACGTCGGCGGCCTCATAGCGCCCGTCGGGAATACCCGCGAGCGCCACGCGCACGCGGCGCTCGGAGTACGCGTGCAACTCGGCCATCGCCGCCTCCACCCGCTCCTGGCCCCTGCGCTCGACGAGCTCGGCAACTCGCTGTTCGGCGAGACGATGCGCCGCAAGCTGGGCGCGAAGGTCGCCTCGCCGTTCGTCGGGATTACGCGAGTTGGCGGCGATCAGACCGAGCAGGCCGTCGTCGAGCCTCGTCGGCGGGATGATCAGCCCTTCCTGGAAGAGATCCGTCGAGCCGGCGGGAAGGCTCGCGGGCTCCATGCCCCCGACATCCGCGTGATGGGCGCGGCTGACGGCGAAACCAAGCGCCGTACGAGACACGAGCGTGATGTCGGGTAGGTGAGTGCCACCCGTGTACGGGTCGTTCAGGGCCCAGACCTCGCCCGGCTGCGGGCCGAGTGCCATCACCGCTGCGACGGCTTCCGGCATCGCCCCCAGATGCACGGGAATGTGCTCGGCCTGAACGACCATCCGCCCCGCCGCATCGAAGAGCGCCGTCGAGCAGTCGCGCCGCTCCTTGATGTTCGAGGAGAAGGCTGCGCGGATCAGCACGGCGCCCATCTCCTCGGCGACAGCGCGAAGCGCGCTGCCGAGCACCTGGAGCTCGACCGGGATGACGACCCCGCTCATGGCTGCCGCCTCAGCACGAACGTCCCCTGCCCATCCGTCGTACCGGCCCAGTCACCTGGCACCCAGCAGGATGCGCCCGCGAGCTCGACGAGCTGAGGCCCGGCGACGGAAACCGAGAGCCGCTCCGCTCGCGCAAGCAGGATCTCGGGCCCGGGACGCGTCTCGGCTGTCCGGAGCGCAACAAGCTCGATCATGCGCTCACGGTCGGCGTAGCCATAGCGCTCCTCGTGGGCCGCATGGAACCGCTCGGCAAGCCCGTCGCCCAGAGCGACGGCAAGCTCGAACGACTGGCCCGCATAGCGCAGGCTCGCCTCCCCTTCAACCGGAAGCTCCCCCGCCTCGGCGAGCGGCTGGACAAGAGAGCGAACGTGATCGCGCCGCTCGTCACTCGCCACGAGGCCAAGCGCCGAGAGCACGCCGGCGGCCTCGGGCACGAGCACCGTGCGGCAGCCGAGCTCGTCCGCGAGCGCGCAGGCGTGCAACGGCCCTGCGCCACCGAAGGCGACCAGCGCGAAGTCCACCGGATCATGGCCTCGCTCGACCGAGACAACGCGCAACGCCCGCAGCATCTCCGCGTTCACGACATCCACGACCGCCTGTGGGTCGATGCCGGCAAGCGCCCGTGAAGCGGCGTCTACATCGAGCGCCAACCCGCCCGGCAGGTCGAGCGGAAGGCGGCCGAGCAGGAGGTTCGCATCGGTGACGGTCGCCTCCAGACCGCCGCGGCCGTAGCAGGCGGGGCCGGGGGTCGCACCCGCGCTGCCCGGCCCGACGCGCAGAGCCCCACCCGCGTCACGCCAGACGATCGAACCCCCTCCGGCACCGACCGTATGGATGTCCACCATCGGCAGGCGAACGGGGAACCCCGCGACCTCCCTGCCCTGGCTGCGCCCGGCCTTCCCTCCTGCGATCAGGCAGACGTCGGTCGAGGTGCCACCCATGTCGAACGCAATCGCGTTCTCGCAACCCGCGAGCGCGGCGATCCGCTCCGCGCCGACGACCCCGGCGGCCGGCCCCGAGACAAGGATCACCGCCGGGTGCGCGGCGGCCTCGTCGATCGAAGCGACCCCACCCGACGAGCGCATGACGAGTGGCTCGGGTAGCCCGGCAGTTACCGCTGCGGCCCCGAGCGAGCGAAGGTACCGCGCTGCGATCGGCCCCAGATAGGCATCTGCCACCGTTGTCGAGGCACGCTCGTACTCGCGGAACTCGGGAGCCACCTCGTGGGAGGCAACGACGTGCGCCCCCGGGTGACGCCGGCGTACCTCGTCCACGACCGCCATCTCGTGCGAGGGATCGCGGAAGGAGAAAAGAAGGCAGACTGCGATCGCCTCGGCGTCGAACCAGGGCAGCGAGTCGAGATCCAGGGGCACCAGTGTTCTGTCCGGTCCGATCCGCTCCCTCACCCCGAAACAGCGCTCCAGCGGAACGAGTGGCTCTGCATGCGCAGCGTCGAGCCGGTAGAGATGCGCACGGTTCTGCCGTCGCAGGTGCAGGATGTGCTCGAATCCGTCGGTGCAGACGAAAGCGGTACGCGCTCCCTTGCGCTCGAGCAGAGCATTCGTGGCCACCGTCGTCCCGTGCGTGAAGCGCTCGACACACGGCATCCCTGCCTGGTGCAGAACGTCCAGGGCGGCCTCGATCACCGAATCCTCCTGTGCCTGCTGCGTTGGCACCTTGGCGGTGTAGAGGCTGCCCTCGTGGAGCAGAACGGCGTCGGTGAACGTGCCGCCGACGTCGATGCCGAGAATCGCCATACAGGCATTCGACCACGTTCAGAGACAGATCGCACGATTTGCTGCGTCTGAGTCGCTCGGGGAAAGACCCGGCGAGCGTCCCGAATATCTCGAAACACCGTGGGTGCGTCAGGCTTTCCTGGAATCGGTGACCGCGACTCTCCGTTCCGTCAGGCCTCTGCGAGTGCCTGTAATTCGCGCCGCAACTGCTTGATCTCGTCTCGCAGTTTTGCCGCGTACTCGAACCGCAACTCCTCGGCGGCAACGAACATCTCCTCCTCGAGGGTGATCGCGAGCTTCTCCAGCTCGGCCTGGTCGAGGCCCTCGATCTTCTCCTTGCCCCGCCGCCTACGCCCCGGCACCGTCGGGGAGTCGAGCGAGAGGAACTCGGCGATGTCGGAGACGCCCTTGACGATGTTCTCGGGTGTGATCCCGTGCTCCTCGTTGTACGCGATCTGCTTGGCCCGACGGCGGTTCGTCTCGTCCACCGCGAAGGCGATCGCCTCGGTCACCTTGTCGCCGTAGAGCAGCACGCGGCCGTTGACGTTCCGCGCTGCGCGGCCGATCGTCTGCACAAGAGCCGTCTTGCCGCGGAGGAACCCCTCCTTGTCGGCGTCGAGCACGGCGACGAGCGACACCTCCGGAAGGTCGAGGCCCTCGCGCAAAAGGTTGACGCCCACGAGCACGTCGTACTCGCCGAGGCGGAGCTCCCTGATGATCTGGATGCGCTCGAGCGTGTCGATCTCGGAGTGGAGGTACCGTGCCTTCACGCCTGCCTCGAGCAGGTAGTCCGTCAGATCCTCGGACATCTTCTTCGTCAGCGTCGTCACGAGGACACGCTCGCCCACGTCGGAACGGCTGCGGATCTCACCCAGCAGATCGTCGATCTGGTTCGTGGTCGCCCGAAGCTCGACGACCGGGTCGATGATTCCCGTCGGCCGGATCAACTGTTCGCTGATGACCGTCGAGTTGCCCAGCTCGTACGAGCCGGGCGTCGCCGAGACGAAGATCGTCTGACCGACACGCTGGAGGAACTCGTCGAAGCGCAGCGGGCGGTTGTCGAGCGCCGACGGTAGCCGGAAGCCGAAGTCCACGAGCGTCTGCTTCCGCGAGCGGTCGCCCTCGTACATTCCGCCGATCTGCGGCACCGACTGGTGCGATTCGTCGATGAAACAGAGGAAGTCGGACGGGAAGTAGTCAAGCAGCGTGTGTGGTGGAGAGCCGGCGGGCCGCCCTTCGAGGACACGCGAGTAGTTCTCGATCCCGTTGCAGAAGCCGAGCTCCTTCATCATCTCCATGTCGTATTCGGTGCGCTGGCGGATGCGATGTGCCTCGAGCAGCTTGCCATCGGCCTCGAACTGGCGGGTCTGCGACTCGAGCTCAGCGCGTATCCCCCCCATCGCGGCCTCGATCGTGGGTTTCGAGGTCACGTACTGGGTGGCCGGGAAGATTGTCAGGTTGTCGAGCTTCGCGTAGACCTCACCGGTCAGAGGGTCAAAGTGCGTTATCTGCTCGACCTCGTCTCCGTCGAGCGAGATCCGATAGGCGGTCTCGGAGGAGGCAGGCTGCACCTCGATCACGTCACCCCTGGCGCGGAAACGGCCCCGGCCGAGCAGGGTGTCGTTGCGGAGGTACTGTGTGTCGATCAGCTTGCGGAGCAGTGCGTCGCGGTCGTGCTGCTCGCCGACCGTCACATGGATCAGGCGCTTCTGGTACTCCTCGGGCGAGCCGAGGCCGTAGATACACGAGACGGACGCGACGATCACCGTGTCACGGCGTGAGAGAAGTGATGCCGTAGCGGCGTGGCGCAGGCGGTCGATGTCGTCGTTGCGCGACGAATCCTTCTCGATGTAGAGATCGGCCTGCGGGACGTAGGCCTCGGGCTGGTAGTAGTCGTAGTACGAGACGAAGTACTCGACGGCGCTCTCGGGGAAGAACTCGCGGAACTCGTTACAGAGCTGGGCCGCAAGCGTCTTGTTGTGTGCGATCACGAGGGCGGGCCGTTGCAGCTTCTCGATCAGCCACGCCATCGTCGCGGTCTTGCCGGTGCCCGTTGCTCCGAGGAGCGTCTGGAAGCGGTTGCCCGCCTCGAGCGAGGCCGTCAGCTCGGCTATCGCGCGCGGCTGATCGCCGGTCGGCGAGTAGTCGGCGGTGACACGAAGCTCGGGCACGGTTCCCCAACCTATCAGGCGCACGAACACCCGTTCGTTTTGACAGCCGTTCATAGCTTCTCGGAAGCACCGCTCTCCTGCCCGCCGTGTCGAGGCTGCCGGAGAAGACACGACCTGCAAACAGATCGATCATCTCTCTCGTCTACGTTTGCGTTATGGCGGCAGAGAGCATCGACCGCGCCCGCCTCCTGCGCAGGGGCGCGAGCGGTCTTCTCGCACTCGGGATCGCTCCGGCGGGGACGGCGCTCGCGGGGGTACGACGCACGCACGCCGCACTGCGCCTGACGGCCAGGAACGTCGGCCGCCGCTATGCCGGTGACCGCACCCTGTTTGCCACCGTCTCGCCCGGGGTTCCCGGCAGAGATACAGCCG
>SHVL01000065.1 GCA_009694305.1 Thermoleophilia bacterium | reverse complement strand
TGCGCCGTCGATCAGATCGCCCGAGACCGGCTCGGCGCGGCGGGCGTGCGCCTCGGCAACCGACTGATGCGAACCCGGCCGAGCGCGCCCGAGGTGTTCCTCGAGGGCCTCACCTCGTCGGATCCCGAGCTGCCACCCCACGCGGGGCTCGGTGCGCTCGAGCGCAGACTCACCGGCTGGGTCGATCGCGGCCTGGAGCGGCGCTCCAACGCACCCTGGCTCCTGAGCCTGCGCCTCGACGAGCGCGCCGAGCCGTCGGCCGACGGCTCCACTCCACTCGTTCTCGAGCTCTGGCTGCAGGCTGCAGACGATCCGACGCTCTCGCTTCCCGTTTCGCTCCTGGAAGACGGCGGTGACGCGGTGTTCGGGTTTCTCCGCTCGGCCGACCCACGGGTCGCCGTGCAACGCCAGCTCGGGCTGATCGAGCCCGTGCTCACCGCGGGCGGTCTGGCGTTCGACCCGGCCGCACCCGCCTCGATCGAGTTGACCGACGACGACGTTCGGTTCGTGCTCCGCACCGCGATTCCCCGACTCGAGGAGCTGGGCGTACCGGTCCTGCTGCCGCGGAACTGGGTTACCTCGTCCAGCAAGCTTCGCGTCAACCTCACGGCCACGAGCGTCGGAAGTCGTTCGAGTGGCCTGCTCGGTACCGAAGCGCTCGCCCGGTTCGACTGGAAGCTTGCTGTCGGCGATACGACACTCACCGAGGAGGAGCTCGTCGAGCTCGCCGCCGCCAAGGAGCCGCTGATCCGGATCCAGGGCCGCTGGCACGCCCTGCGCCGATCCGAGGTGGAGCGTGCCCTGAAGTTCCTCGACCGCCGTCGCGAGGGCTCCGTGGTCGATCTCGTTCGCGCCGTCTCGGGGCTGGATCCCGAGGAGGCCGGGCTCGAGCTCGGAGACGTCACACTCGACGAGAGCCTCGGCGCTCTGCTCGCGGGTGGAGACGAACGTGCATACGAGCCCCTCGGCACCCCCGCGGCGATGACGCTGCCGCTGTTCCCGTTTCAGGAGCGCGGCCACGGGTGGCTGCGGCTGCTCGGCGACCTCGGGATCGGCGCCATCCTCGCCGACGACATGGGCCTCGGGAAGACCGTCCAGGCGATCGCGATGCTCACCTCGGAGAGGGAGCAGTTCGGTGCCGATGCGTTCGGCCCCACCCTCGTCATCTGCCCGATGAGCGTCACCCGTCAGTGGGCACGCGAGATCGCACGGTTCGCTCCCACGCTGCGCGTCCACGTCCATCACGGCAGTGAGCGACTGAGCGGTGAGCGGCTCGTGCAGGCCGCCCTCACGAGCGACGTCGTCATCACGTCGTACGACACCGCCACCCGCGACATCGAAGCGCTGGTCGGCGTTGTCTGGGACAGGCTCATTCTCGACGAGGCACAGGACGTGAAGAATCCGGCAACGAAACGCGCCCGGGCGCTGCGTCGGCTCGATGCCCGTCGCGTCCTCGCCATGACCGGTACACCCATCGAGAACCGACTCGACGAACTCTGGGCGATCATGGACATCGTCAATCCGGGCCTCCTCGGCTCGCGCGAGCGGTTCCAGCGGTCGTTTGCAAGACCGATCGAGGCCCACGGCGACTCTCACGCGCTCGAACAGCTGCGAGGAATGGTGCAGCCGTTCCTTCTGCGTCGCCCCAAGGACAGCCCCGAGGTCGAGCTGGAACTCCCCGCGATCACGTTCACCAAGGAGTACTGCCAGCTCACCGTCGAACAGGCGAGCCTGTATCGCGCCACCGTCGATCGCTGGATGCCGCGGATCGAGGAGCATGCGCGCAGTTTCGGGCGCCGCGGCGCCGTGCTCGCGATGCTGAGCCAGCTGAAGCAGGTCTGCAATCACCCGGAGATGGTGCTTGCCACCGGTCGCCCGCTCGCGGGCCGTTCGGGCAAGCTCGAGCGCCTCGTCGAGTTGCTCGAGGCGATGCCGGCCGACGACAAGGCGCTCGTCTTCACCCAGTACCCCGGGTTCGACCGGCTCGTGCCGCACCTGCACGAGCGGCTCGGCCGCGAGATCGGGTTCTTTCACGGTGGACTTCCCGCCCGGCAGCGCGACGAGCTCGTGGCATCGTTCTCGGACACTGCCGGGCCCTCGGTGCTCGTGATCTCGATCAGAGCGGGCGGCCGTGGGCTCAACCTTCCGGCCGCAAACCATGTCTTCCATTTCGACCGCTGGTGGAACCCCGCCGTCGAACAACAGGCGACCGATCGCGCGTATCGCTTCGGTCAGCACAAGGACGTGTTCGTCCACAGCCTCATCTGCACGGCCACGCTCGAGGAGCGGATCGACGAGCTGCTCGAGTCGAAGCGCGAACTGGCGGAGAAGGTGGTCGCCGGTCGCGCCGACGACTGGCTCGGCGACCTCGACCTCGACGCGATCCGTGCCGCTGTCGCGCTGTCGCCGACAGCGATCGAGGAGGCCGCATGACGCTGTTGAACGACGGTCTGCCCGTCCACGTGGAGAGTGGCAGCGACGGCGAGCAGATCGGGAGCGGACCGTGGGCCCGCTGGCTGGCGACCGCCGCCGTGCCCGACGAGGGCTCAGCGAGAGCCGAGCGTGGCCGCGTCCTCGCCCGTACCGGAAACGTCCACAGCGTCTCGGTTGTGAAGACCGAGATCACCGCCCGCGTGATCGGGTCCACCGGCACCGAATACCGGGTCGGCCTCGCAGCCGACCCCGTCGCTCCTCGCGTGTGGGCAGCCGTGATCGGATCGCCACGCGGCAGGGCGCTCTTCGAGCCCGCGGCCGTCGGCCTCCTGCAGTCGCTGCAGCTCGCGCACATGATGACGGTGGACTGGGGCGAGCCGCTCGTGCCTCTCGCACGGTCGATTCGCCGTTCCTGCACCTGTCCCGACAACGACCGAAGCGGTGGGTGCAAACACGTGATTGCGCTGGCTTACGTCATCGCTGCTGCGATCGACGACAACCCGGCCGTCCTCCTCGAGTGGCGTGGCTGCACCATCGAGGAGCCGCAGGAGGAGCAACGGGCCGAACGCCCGCGACCGCCGGCCGCCGCCTGGGCCTCCGGCCCTCTCCCCTCACTCGATGCGCCCCGGCCGCTGCCGGTCGGATCGGTGCTCAAGCGGCTGGGCGCAAGCGGCCTCGTCGTTGACGGAGTTGACCTCCGTGAAGTCCTCGAACCGGCCTACGCCGCGTTCGCGGGCCAACACTCGTAGGGTTTGCGGTGGCGCAGGGCGCCGATGCACCCTTTGCCACCGCAAACCACTCTCTGCAAGAGGATCTGCAGCCTACGACGGCCTGTCTGCAGGAGGGCCGGCGCCCGGCTGAGGACCGAAGCCCATCCCGCCGCCACCCGGGCCACCCATACCGCGTTGGCCGGGCCCACCTCGACCGTGACCGCGATGGCCGGGTCCGCCGGCACCGAAGCCGGGGAACCTGGCGTCGGCGATCTTCGCCTTCATCTCGGCCGCTGCCGCTGCCGTGATCTTCCCGTCCTTCAGCGCCTGATCGACGCGCGCGGTGACCCGCGCCTTCGCTGCAGAGCTGCAGGCGTCGTTCAGCCGGGCGACGGTGATGTCGAGTTGCTTCGCCACTCCGGCCGCCGTCGCGAGCCTCATGGCAGGCACGGAGCCATCCGTGAGCGCTTCGTTCAACGTCTCGGCCTCGGCTGCCGTGATCCTGTCGGCCGCGAGTGCCGCGGCGATGTTGGCCCTCGCGGAGGCCTTGACAGCCGCCTTGAGCTTCGCCTCAGTCGTACCGAGATTGCCAGCGACCAAGGCCTCGAACGCGGCCCTCTGCGAGATGTGCGCCGCGGTCCGCTTCAGATCTCCGCCACCGCCGCCACCACGTGACCCTGCGACTGCCGTACCGGCGCCCACCATCACAGCAAGCGCTGCTGCCGTCGCAAGCACTATCCGTCCCTTTGTGCATCTCATCGTTCTTTCTCCTTTCAGGATCTATCGAGGAACACCCATGGAAGCGTCGCCTACTGGGAATACCCTGTGAATCGGGTAGGAACGCGGTGGGAGTCGAGAGTGTGGGAGCCGCTGGTCGGCGGCAGCGTGTCGGGCTTCTACGAGACAAAGTTCACGGCACGAGCCGCGACGATCAACACGGTGGCAGCGGCGATGAGCGACTCGACGCCCATGAACAGCTTGGCGCGCGAACTCAGAGGCATTGTGTCGGTGGGGCTGAAGGCGACCGAGTTGGTCAGCGAGAGGTACAGGTAGTCCGTCAGCCGCGTGGCCCAGCCATCTTCCACGGCAGCAGGAATTGCATCCTGCGGAAACCAGAAATCCGGATTCGCACGGTTGCCGGCGATCGCGCGCGCGATCGGGCCGCCGCAATCCACCTCCCAGAAGACGAGCGCGAACGTGATCACGTTGACCGAGAGGACGACGACGGCGGTCATCAGAAGCTGCCCCCCTGTCAACCCGTCATGCCCTCCGAGCACCGCTCCGAGCACGAGGCTTACGCCCACGAGGTTCGACACGACAAGCGATGTGAGCAGGACGAGAGCGACCCTGCGCCGCTGCTCGCCTCCCAGGTCGAGCCGACCGAAGCCGAGTGCGAAAACGATGACGAGAATGACCGCGGGCGCTGCAACCACGAGCCACACCCACCAGTCGCCTGCCCGGAACAGGTACCAGCCGTGCGATGCGCTCACCACCGCGAGAGCCACCTCAGCGGCTGCGGCGGCAAGGACGAACGGAGCGGCTTCACGTCGTGCGTCCCACTGCGCCTGATCGAGCGGATTCCTCTCCACCCCTGACCGTTCGCCGCAGCAGGGTTGCTCCCTTCGAGGGTTTCGGCAATCGTCATCTGCAAACGCCTGCCCCGCTGCCCAACCCCCTTCACCGGTTGCCGGAACGATCCCGTAGGATCGTTCTGATGGAGGAACGCGCCCTCGGGGCCAGTGGTGTCTCGATTACCCGGATCATCCTGGGTTGCGGAAACTTCGGCGGAATCGGATCCTCTCCCGCCTTCTTCGGCCGCGGAACCTCGAAAGGCGACGCATTTCGGCTGATGGACACGGCGTGGGACGGTGGTGTGACGAGCTTCGACACCGCGGACGCCTACGGTGGCGGGCGTAGCGAGAGGTTCATCGGCGAGTGGCTCACGACAAAGGGGGCGCATGTGCGCGACCGCATCGTGATCGCGACCAAGACGTTCAATCCGATGGGCGACGGCGCCGACCAAGGCCTCGGCCGGGCGCGTATCCACCGGCAGATCGACGCAAGCCTGCAGCGCCTCGGCGTGGAGCGGGTGGCCCTCTACCTCGCCCACGAATTCGACTCGCAGACGCCGCAGGAGGAGACGCTCGAGGCGTTCGCAGACGGCATCCGTGCCGGCAAGATCGGTGCTGTTGGCGCCTCGAACTTCGGCGCCGAGCAACTGGCCGAGGCACTCGAGTTGTCGCGGCTCGAAGGGCTGCCGCGCTACGAATGGGTGCAGAACGGCTTCTCCCTGCTCGAGTGCGGAGACATCGAGACCGTCTTCCCGCTCCTGCGCGAGCACGCACTGGGCTACACGCCGTTCAGCCCTCTCGCAGGCGGCTGGCTCACCGGGAAGTACCGTCGCAACGAGCCACCACCCACCGGATCGAGGATGACCCTGAGGCCCGAACCCTACGCAGGCTACGCATCCGACCGGGTCTTTACTGCACTCGAGAAGCTGGAGCGAGAGGCGGCCGGCCGGGGTGTCTCGATGGCCGCCCTTGCCCTCGCCTGGGCGCTCTCGCTCCCCGAGTTGACGGGGGTCGTCGTCGGCCCCGGCTGCGCCGAGCACCTGGTACCGGCCTTCGAGGCGCTCGAGATCGATCTCTCCCGCACCGACCGCAACCATCTGATGGAGGTCTTCCGTTGAGCGTCCTCATTCTCTCTGATCACGACGTCCGCGAACTCCTCGACATGGAGTCCTGTGTGCTGGCAATGGAGGACGTCCTCGCGCGGGTTGCCCGCGACGAGTTGACGAACCCGCTGCGGTCGCTGATGAGCCCTCCCGGAGGGGTGGCGATGGGGCTGATGCCCGCTTACTCGGGCGGCGAAGCGCCGGTTTTTGTGCTCAAGGAGATCGTCGTTGCTCCGGCGAACCCCGGGCGCGGGCTCGACGCGCATCAGGGATCCGTGATCCTCCACGACGGTACGACCGGGCAGCTGATCGCTGTTCTCAACGCCTCTCCGATCACGGAGATCCGGACGGCCGCGGTCTCGGCGGTCGCCACGAAATTGCTCGCACGAAAGGGCTCCCGTACCGTGGCGGTCCTCGGCTCGGGCGTACAGGGCCGCTCCCATGTCGATGCGATGCAGACCGTGCTCGACGATCCGATCATCCGCATCTGGAGCCGCAACCCCGCTCACGCAGAGGCGCTCGCGCTCGAGACCCACTCGCTCGTCGCACATTCCGTCGAGGAGGCGCTCGACGGCGCCGACGTCGTCTGTACCGCGACTGCGGCACGCCAGCCGATCGTCGAACTCGGCTGGCTTGCGCCGGGTGCTCATATCAATGCCGCAGGGGCTATTCCCAACGGCAAGGCGAGGGAGCTCAGCTCGGAGACGGTCGCCGCCTCACGGTTCTTCGTTGACCGACGGGAGTCCACGCTCAACGAGGCCGGTGACTACCTCGTCGCTGCCGCCGAGCTCGGCTTCGGTCCGGAGCACATCGTCGGCGAGCTGGGCGAGCTGCTGAACGGCACCGTGGCGGGCCGCCGCTCGAACGACGAGCTGACGGTGTTCAAGTCGATGGGTATCGCCGTAGAGGATCTCGCTGCTGCACAGCTATGCGTGGCCCGGGCGCGCGAGCGCGGTATCGGTGTCGAGGTCGAGTTCTGATCCCGCTCGCCGACATCGAGGCTGCACGCGAGCGCATCGCGGACGTGGCGATCCGGACGCCGCTCGTACGCTTGCAGGTGCCGGAGTCGCCTGCGGAGATCTGGTTGAAGCTCGAGTGCCTGCAGCCGATCGGCTCGTTCAAGATCCGGGGTGCGGCGAACGCGATCCGAAGTGCTCCCGCTGGGGCGATCGCGGGAGGTGTTCTGACGACGAGCGCCGGAAACATGGCCCAGGGCGTCGCCTGGATCGCGCGCGAGGAGGGTGTGCCCGCCACCGTCGTCGCGCCCGATCACGCTCCGCAGACGAAGCTCGATGCGATTGCACGGCTCGGGGGAACGGTGATCACGGTGCCGTTCGAGCGCTGGTGGCAGACGATGGAGGCCGGGGCCTATCCGGGCGTCGAGGGGTACTTCGTCCATCCCGTCCTCGATGACGCGGTGATGGCGGGAAACGGCACGATCGGCCTCGAGCTCGTCGAGGAACTCGGCGACATCGACACGGTGCTCGTACCGTGGGGCGGGGGCGGCCTGACGACAGGGATCGCAAGTGCGCTTGCGGCTCTCAGCCCGCAGACGCGGGTGCTCGCGTGTGAGCCCGAGACAGGTGCGCCCCTCGCGGCCTCTCTGGCGGCCGGCGAGCCCGTCGGCGTTGACTACACCGCGTCGTTCGTGGACGGGGCCGGCGGCAAGGCCCTCCTTCCCGCCATGTGGGAGAAGGCGAGACCACTCGTTTCGGGCGCCGTGACGCTGACGCTCGAGGAGACGGCGGCGGCAATACGACTTCTGGCCGACCGCGCGAGCGTCGTTGCCGAGGGAGCCGGAGCGCTCTCGGTCGCTGCCGCGCTCTCGGAGCGGGCAGGTGGAGGGCGGATCGTGTGCATCGTCTCGGGCGGAAACATCGATGCGATCCGGCTTGCCGCAATCCTCGAGGGCGGAGCGTCCTGACAAGCGCTGGAGTTCCGGGGGGTTACATTGTGAGGAGAATCATGAGTCGCCAGCGACAATCGAAACGGCGGTCAACAGGCGATAACCACTAACAACATTGGGGGAATCATGCGGACTCGAAGCACTGTGGCAAGGCGACGCTGGCTCTTGAGTGGAGCGGCGGCGGGCGTTATTGCCGCTCTGATAACGGGATCGGTGATCGCAGCCTCCGCGGCATTGCCGGTCAACACGAAAGAACCGTCAATCAAAGGAAGCCCGCTGGTAGGGAAGGATCTGACGGGGAACGCTGGTACGTGGACAGGGGCGGCCTCGTTGGCCTACCGGTGGTTGCGTTGCGACACTAGTGCCGCGAACTGCCTCCCGATCGCCGGAGCGACGAACACGAAGTACAAGCTCACATCGGCCGATCTGGGAGCAACAATCCGCTTCGAGGCAACGGGCTCGAACGCTGAGGGTACGACAACGAAGAGCTCTAACCCGACGACGGTGATCACGACGACTGCGGGTGCACCCGCGAACAGCGTCGCGGCGCCGCCGACGATCAGCGGCGCTGCAACAGTCAGCTCCACACTCACCGCGACGACCGGAACCTGGGTGGGCGACGCGCCGATCCAGTACTCGTATCGATGGCAGCACTGTGACGCCAACGGCAATGCGTGCAAGAACATTGGCCAGGCGACCAAGGGCACGTACAAGCTCACAGACAAGGAAGTCGGCTTCACCATTCGCATCCAGGTGATCGCCAAGAACAGCCGAGGCACGGGAACGGCCTTCTCGCATCAGACCGCGCTCGTCACCGGCGGCGGCGGCGTTATCAACCTGCCGGGCGGTGGCAAGTCGGTGGATGTCAAGGACGTCCCCGCCGGCGAACGGCTGATCGTGCAAGCGGTCGTTTTCAACCCGAGCCCCGTGCGCTCACGCACGAAGCCGATCGCCGTCACGATCACGGTGAAGGACACGCGCGGGTACTTCATCCGCAACGCGCTCGTCTTCATCCGCTCGACGCCGCTCCTGACCTCGACGCCGACCGACGCGCCGACCCACACGGACGGCAAGGTGGCGTATTCGATCCAGCCGACGTCATCGTTCCCGCTGAAGAACGGCTACAACGTGCAGTTCTTCGTCAAGGCCTATCGGAAGGGCGATCCCGCACTCGCCGGCATTTCCGGCTCGCGACTCGTGCAGGTCGCAACAGCCAAGTAGCTCGGCGACGCTCGACCGGGGATGCGAGGGTGCGCATCCCCGGTCGGTTCGCCACTGCTCGCGAAGCGCAGCGAGAATACGAGCGTGAGAACGCTCTCCCTCACTGCACTCCGTCGCATCGCAATCGCTGCGCAGGGGTATGCCACCCGCTCGCGCACGGGAACACCCCGCGAGGTCGAGGCCGCGGTGCGCAGGCTCTCGTGCGTGCAACTCGACTCGATCTCGGCTGTCGAGCGCAGCCACCGCATTGCACTGACCTCCCGCGTCGGCACCTACCGGCCCGGCACCGTCGGGCGGCTTCTCTCGCAGGGGCGGGTGTTCGAGTACTGGGGGCACGAGGCATGCCTGCTGCCCGTGGACGACTGGCCGCTCTTCGCAGCCCAGATGCACCAGGGAGGGCGCCGTTGGTACGGCGACGTGGGCAAAACGCACCCCCATCTCGCAGAGGAGATCCTCGCGGAGATCCGAGAGCGCGGCCCACTCGGCTCGCGCCACTTCGAGGGAACGAGCGAGGGCGGGATGTGGAACTGGAAGCCCGCGAAGGCGATGCTCGACCGGCTCTGGAACCACGGAGACCTCGTGATCGCGGGCCGCCAGGGGTTCCAACGGCTGTACGACCTACCCGAGCGCGTGATCCCGAAGGCGTTGCTCGATGCTCCTCTGCCGGATGAGACCGTCAGGCTGCGGGCGCTCGTACAGAGAGCGGTTGTAGCGCGCGGAGCGCTGACCGAGGCAGGGGTCGTCGAGCACTGGAGGCTGCGGGGTGGGGTGGCGCGCATCCGGCCGGTTGTCGATGCGCTCGTTGCCGACGGGCTCGTCGAACGCGTGCTCGTCGAGGACGGAGGTGCTCCCGTCCTCGTGCCGGCAGGGGCCGATCTCGAACCGGCTGTGCCCACGGCTGCCGTCCTGCTCTCTCCGTTCGACAATCTCCTCTGGGACCGCCCGTTCGCGCGGCGCGTGCTCGGCTTCGACCACCTGATCGAGGTCTACAAGAAGGAGCACGAGCGCCGGTACGGCTACTACGTCCTGCCGTTCCTGCGGGGCGACCGCATCGTCGGCCGCGCCGACCTGAAGTCGGAGCGCGGCGAGGGCTTGCTCGTCCTCAGGGCGTTCCATCGCGAGCCGGGCGTTCGCGCGTCGGCCGCTCTCGACGACGCACTCGACCGTGCGCTCGATCGGCTGCGGCGCGCCTGCGGCCTCGACTCGGTGCACCGCTGAGCAGCGGGCGACTACGATCCGGGCCATGGACTTCGAAACGCGCGCAATCCATGTGGGTCAGGAGCCCGACCCGACAACGGGAGCGGTGACAACCCCCATCTACCAGACCTCCACCTACGCGCAGGAGGCGGTCGGCGTGCACAAGGGCTACGACTACGCCCGCGTCGCGAACCCCACCCGCACGGCACTCGAGGAGTGCCTCGCCTCGCTCGAGGGAGCGACCTATGGTCATGCGTTCTCATCGGGCCTCGGAGCAGCGACCACGATCATGCACCTCGTTGATCCGGGCCAGCGTCTCGTCTGCGTGAACGACGTGTACGGCGGGATGTACCGCATGTTCTCCGAGGTGTACGAGCCCAAGGGCTACTCGTTCGACTACATCACGCCCCACGAGGTCTCGACAAACCTCTCTGCGCACCTCGATGACCGAACCCGCATCGTCTGGATCGAGTCGCCGACGAACCCTCTTCTCAACATCGTGGACATCCGTGCTGCCGCCGACGCCGCCCACGCAGCAGGCGCGCTGCTCGTGGTGGACAACACCTTCGCGACCCCCTACCTGCAGCAGCCGCTCGAGCTCGGCGCGGACATCGTCGTTCACTCGACGACGAAGTACCTCGGTGGCCACTCCGACGTCGTCGGCGGCTTCACCGGTACGAACGACCCGGCGATCTCGGAGCGGCTCCGCTTCCTGCAGAAGTCGCTCGGCGCGGTGCCCGGCCCCTTCGATGCGTGGCTCGTGCTCCGTGGCCTGAAGACGCTCGCCGTGCGGATGCGGCAGCACTGCGAGAACGCCCGTGCAGTCGTCGCCTTCCTCCAGGAGCACCCTGCTGTGACGGACGTGCTCTATCCGGGGTTGGCCGACCACCCGGGCCACGAGATCGCCGCCCGCCAGATGCGCGACTTCGGCGGCATGGTCTCCTTCCTCCTCGAATCGGAGGAGGCGGCGGTCGCGATGGTCGCCCGCACGAAGGTGTGGACGCTCGCCGAGAGCCTCGGCGGTGTGGAGAGCCTGATCGAGCACCCCTACCGGATGACGCACGCGGCGACCGCGAGCGGCCCGTTCGCGTCGCCGCGGAACCTCGTGCGGCTGTCCGCCGGGATCGAGTCTGCGGACGACCTCGTCCAGGATCTCGCGCAGGCACTGGCGCCGGTGCGCTCCCGAGCGCAGCGGTGAAGGGCAGTACGGCGGTACCAGGCTCTGGCCTGCCGACCGGGTTGCAGTGCGCGTGGGGGCGCACCCCCGCATGAATCCTTCACTCCGGGCACCCATCGACCTCCTGCACCAGGGTGTCGAGAGGAGCGTCGGCTGTTATCTCGTCGAGACCGACGACGGTCTCGCCCTCTTCGACTGCGGCCCCACGACGACGCTCCCCGCTCTGAGGGACGGCCTTGCCGAGCGCGGGTACGAGCTCGGCGAGATCCGGCATCTCCTGCTATCCCACATCCACTTCGACCACGCGGGGGCCGCAGGCGCACTCGTCCGCGAGCACCCGTCCCTGCAGGTTCACGTCTCGGCGATCGGGGCGCCGCATCTGATCGACCCAGCGAGGCTCGAAGCGAGCGCGCGCAGGCTGTACGGCGACACGTTCGACAGCCTCTG
>SHVL01000064.1 GCA_009694305.1 Thermoleophilia bacterium | reverse complement strand
GCAACTGATCGCCTGCGACGCGGCCGAAGCCGAGCCGACAGTCGAAGCGAGCGCAGCGGTCACCGCAATGGTGAGCGCGAGCGCGGTTCCTCTCTTCCTCATGTGGTGCGTCCTCCTGTGATGTGGGGTCCCTCGGTCGTGCGAGGACGTCGAAGCGGCGCCAGAGTGGAAACAGCGTCGCGGCCGCCCAGCCCGCGTCGGGATACAACGGAGCGGAATCCTGCCCGCGATTCCCCGATGTGTCAACGGACGAGGGGGGCGGCTCTCCGCCTAGGATGGCCGGATGGCACCCGTCATCGAGGCGCTTGACCTCCACCGGACGTACAAGACGACGACCGGGACGTTCCGTCGCCGCTCGCTCGAGGTGGAGGCTGTGCGCGGTGTTTCGTTCGAGATTGGTGAGGGCGAGCTCTTCGGCCTGCTCGGCCCGAACGGGGCGGGCAAGACGACGACGATCAAGATGCTCATCACGCTGCTGATCCCCACCGCGGGGTCGGCTCGGGTACTCGGCCGCGACGTCGTAGACCACGCGATGTGGGTGCGCCAGCGGATCGGGTACGTGTTCGGCGGCGACCGCGGCCTCTACGAACGACTCTCTGCCTGGGACAACCTTCGCTACTTCGCTGAGTTGTACGGGGTGGAACCGCGCCGCCAGAAGGCGCGACTTGAGGAGTTGCTTGATCTCGTTGGGCTACGCGGGCGCGAGCGCGAACGGGTGGAGGGCTATTCGCGCGGGATGCGCCAGCGGCTCCACATCGCGCGCGGCCTCCTCCACGACCCCCCGGTGCTGTTCCTCGACGAGCCGACGCTCGGGGTTGACCCCGTCGGGGCACGCGAACTGCGAGCGATGATCTCCTCGCTCAAGGACGCCGGCAAGACAGTGCTCCTGACGACCCACTACATGTTTGAGGCGGACACGCTCTGCGACCGGATCGCCGTGGTCGCCAGAGGGAGGATCGTCGCGGAAGGAACCCCGCGCGAACTGAAAGCGTCGGTCGCGAGCGGCAGCGTGGTCGAGGTCGAGGTGTACGGGATCGAGGACGACGCGGTCGAGCGGCTCCGCTCGATCGAGGGCGTCACCGCGGTGACGGTCGAGCCGCGAGACCACGCGCAGGTAGTGATCGTCCAGGCTGCGCCCGGGCACGAGCCCGCACAGGAGGTGTTGGCCCGGCTCGACGGCGTCTCCGTGGGTCGGGTCTCGTCCCGCGAGCCGACGCTTGAGGACGCCTACGTCGCGCTTGTGACCGACGCTCCCGCGACGCAATGAGGCGCGCGCTCCGGGCGGTTGTGCTCGGCGGGGCGCTCCACTTCAAACAGGAGTCGCGCAACCCGTTCTTCCTCTGGATCGTCATCTGCACGCCCCTCGTCTACGCCACGATGGCGTACTTCCTCTTCCGCGGCGGGCAGGACGATGCGACCCTCGTGACCGCCTCGCTCGGCTCGGCCCTGATGGGGATCTGGTCGCTCACAACGACAGCCGCCGCCTCGACGCTCGGCCGCCAGCGGCGGGTCGGGATCCTTGAGTTGCTTGTTGCCGCCCCTACCCCGTTCTGGCTCACCATCGTGCCGATCACGCTCGCGCTTGCCGCGCTTGGGGTCTACTCGCTCGCAACCGGCCTCATCTACGTCACCGTCCTGTTTGGGGTCCCGGTGACGATCGCCAACCCATTCGCGTTCTGCGTCTCGGTGCTGCCGATGATCCTCTCGATGGGGATGCTTGGCTTCCTCTTCTGCGCTGCGTTCGTCCGCTTCCGCTCCTCGTGGATGGTCGGGAACCTCTTTGAGTTCCCCGTGTGGACGCTGTCGGGAATGCTCATCCCGATTGCGGTCCTCCCTGTTTGGGTCGAGCCGATCTCGTGGTTCGTCGCACCGACCTGGGGAATGTCGGCGTTGCGCGAGGCCGCGCTCGGCAACGCCTCGCCGTGGGACGACATCGGTATGTGCATCGCCCTCTCCGTCGTGTACGCCGCCGCGGGCGGCGCGCTGCTCCGGGTCTTCCTCCGCTCGGCTCTCAGGCGCGGAACGCTCGCGCTCTCATGATCCGGGCCGTGGAACGCCGCCTGCGCGTCTTTGCCTTCGGCGGCCTGTTGAGTTACCGCGCGCTCTTCGGCTGGGTCAATCCGTACGTCTTCATCGGCGTCATGGTGATTCCGGATCTCACCCAGATCGTGTTCTTCGCCTATCTCGGGCGAGCGACAGGGATCGGGGACGACACGTTCTTCCTGGTCGGGAATGCACTCGTCGCCGCCGCGATCCCCGGCCTGTTCGGGATGGCGGACACGATCTCGGACGAGCGCCGCACGCACACCCTTTCGCTCCTCGTCGTCTCGCCGGCGAGCCGTCTCTCCCTTTTCCTCGGGCGGGCGCTCCCGATCGCGCTGAACGGCGTGGCAGTGTCGGTGATCGCCTTCGCTGGCGGCTCGCTCATCCTCGGCGTCAAGATCCCGCTTACGGCGATCCCCGCCCTCGTCGTCGTGATCGCCGTCACGGCGTTCGCCTGCACCGGACTCGGCCTCGTGAACGCCTCGATCGGACTCCGCCAACGGGAGAGCGCGACGATCTCGAACCTCATCTTCTACTTCCTCCTCCTCGCCGCCGGTGTGAACGTCCCGCTTGCACTGCTGCCCGACTGGCTCGCGACGATCGCGCAGGGACTCCCCGTCACGCACGGCGCGGAGGCGGCGCGCGAACTCGTCGCTGGCGCGAGGCTTGCCGACGTCGCCGGGCTGCTCGGGGCAGAACTCCTCATCGGGGCCGCGTACGCGCTCGTGGGACTCGCCGCGATCCGCGCGTTCGAACTGCAGGCGCGGCGCGGCGCCTCGCTTGAGCTGGCGTAGGCTCCCTCTCACATGGGCGACACGCATCCCGAACGCCGCGTCGTACGGGTGGCGGAGGCCGCGTTCGGCCCGTACGCCATGGAGGGGCCACTCCAGAAGGACATCTCCTGGCTGCCGATCTCGTACGACGCGACCTCGGGCCAGGGCTCCTACCTTATGCGGATGGAGCCTGGCGCGGAGTCGTTCTCCCATGAGCACGCAGGGTTCGAGGAGTTCCTCATCCTCGAAGGCACGCTCACTGACGACGACGGAACGGTCTTCCGAGCGGGCGACTTCGTCTCGTACCGCGGTGGTACGCACAACTCACGCACCGAGACCGGGTGTCTCATCGCCGTGTTCGAGTGGCGCCCACCCGCCGCGTGACGTGAAGGGGGTCTCAGCGCGCCTGCTCTGGATCGGGTGGCGCTTCCACCTCGTGAACCTCTCCCGTTCGGCGTTCTACGTCCTTGTCTCGATTCTCCAGCCCGTCATTTTCTCCTCGATCGCGTTCTTCGTCGCCCGCACGGGGAGCGAGGATGCGGCGCTCCTGCGCCTCGCGCTCGGCGCGGGACTCATGGGGATCTGGTCGGCGACGCTGTTTGGCTCGGGCGGCGCGATCCAGTGGCAGCGCCGGCAGGGGACACTCGAGTTGCTCGTCGGCGCGCCCCGCCCATTCCTCGCGACGCTCCTCCCGCTCACGCTCGCGACCTCGACGCTCGGGCTCTACTCGATCGCCGCGACACTCGTCTGGGGGCGGCTCCTGTTCAAGATCCCGCTCGCGTTCGCGCACCCGTGGCAGCTCGCGCTCGCGCTCCCCGTGACCGTCGTCTCGCTTGGCCTGCTCGGACTGCTGCTCGCCTCCACCTTCATCCTCTACCGGCAGGCAAACGCGTTCTCGAACCTGCTCGAGTACCCGATCTGGCTCGCGACCGGTCTCCTCGTGCCGCTCTCTCTCCTGCCTGGGTGGGTGACACCGATCTCGTGGGCGCTGTCGCCGACCTGGGGGATGCGCGCGATCGAGGAGGCCGCGTTCGGCGGCTCGGCCTGGGCCGAGCTCGGCGCCTGTCTCGGACTCGGACTCGGCTACCTCGCGGTCAGCGCGGTGACGCTGCGGAACTTTGAGCGCCTCGCCCGCGACCGCGCGACCCTCTCGCTGACGTGACGGTCTCGCTCCGCGTGTTCCTCGTCGGCGGGGCGATCTCGTACCGCGCCCTCTTCAACTGGATCCGCCCTGGGATGTACGCGGCGACGATGCTCGGCTCCCCCCTCTTCCAGATCCTCTTCTTCACGTATCTCGGACGGGCCACCGGCTCGCGCGACGACAACTTTTTCGTCGTCGGGAACGCCGTGCAGGTGGCGGCGATGTCCGGGATCTACGGAATGACGATGGGGATCGCGAACGAGCGCCAGTACGGGACGCTCCACGCGCTCCTTGGGACGCCCGCGAACCGGCTCGCGATCTTCGCGGGACGCTCGCTGCCGTACATCGCGAACGGACTCGTCGTCTCAGCGTTCGGGTTCGCGACGGCGTGGCTCCTACTTGGGTTCCGGGTGGAAGCAGGCGCGGTACTCCCGCTTGTGGTGGCGGTGAGCGTGACCACGTGTTCGTGCGTCGCCCTCGGGCTGCTGATCGGGTCGATCGGGCTGCGCGCAAGGGATGTCTTTTTCGGCGCGAACCTCGTCTATTTTCTCATGCTTCTCGTCTGCGGGGTGAACGTCGCGAATGAGGACTTACCCGGCTGGCTTGCCGCGATCGGCCGCTCGCTACCGCTCACGCACGGGATCGAGGCGGCCCGCGCGGCCGTGGACGGCGCTGCGCTCGGCGCGCTCGCGGGCCCGCTCGCAACCGAAGCCTCGATCGGTCTCGCGTATGCGGCGGTCGCCTTCTGCCTGTTCCGCTGGTTCGAGCGCGAGGGTCGGCGCACCGGCTCGCTCGAGCGCTCCTGAAGGAGCGGAGGGCAGACTGCGAGCGGGGCTGACGGAGTGCCGGGCGGGCCGAGCGTTCCACCTGCAGGGTTCGTGGGGCAGGCTGAGAGCGGGGCGCTGAACGAGCGTCGGGCGGGCCGAGATTTGGGAGCGGAGCGCCACGCGGGCCAAGAGCGGGGCGCTGAGCGAGCGTCGGGCGGGCCGAGATTTGGGAGCGGAGCGCCGCGCTCCCATCCCAAACCCCCACCCGCCCCGGGGCAGCAAGCATTCCGCGAATCCCGTGCCGTGTCTGTGCCGGGATCGCACCAACTTCGTGACGGCGTGCAGCCGCGCGCTACGCGGTGAGCGCCTCCGCCAGTTCCTCGAACACCGCGACGAATGTGTCCACTTCGGCGTCCGTATGGGTGACCGACAGCGTCCACTCTTCCTCGCGGCCCGGGGTCATGAAGATCCCCCGGTTGATGTTCCAGAGCCAGGCGAGCTCGCAGACGGCCCCGTCTTGGTGCGCCTTGAAGCTCTCGTAGTCAGTGACCCGCTCGGGCGCGAAGGTCACGCACCCCTTCGAGCCAACCCCGATCGCGTAGCCGGGCAGCCCGTAACGGTCGATCACGCCCTGACAGCCCCCGAGGATCCGCTCGTTGAGCGCCTCAAGGTGCGCGTACGCCTCAGGCGTAAGCACCTCCGTCAGGCTGGCCCGCGCGGCCGCTGCAACGAGCGGGTTGCCGTTATAGGTGCCGACCTGATAGACACGCCCGGAGCGGACGACCTCCATCACCTCGTCCGTGCCACCGATCGCGCCGCTCGGCAGACCGCCACCGAGTGCCTTCGCGAGCGTGACCATGTCGGGCATAACGCCGAAGCGCTCGGTCGCGCCTCCGGCTGCGATGCACATACCGGTCTTCACCTCATCGAAGATAAGGACGATCCCGCGCCTGCGGGTCAGTTCACGCACCGCCTCAAGATATCCGGACTCGGGCAGGATGACCCCGAGGTTCATGAGCGCGGCCTCCATGATGAGGCAGGCGGGGCGCCGGCCCTCCGCCTCGAGTTCGTCGAGTCGCGCCTCCATCGCCTCCACGTCGTTGAACGGCACCGGCACCGTCATGTGGGAGACCACCTCCGGGATCCCTTCCCCGTAGGGGAGCGACTCGAGGTGCAGTCGGTCGCCGATTCGGTCGTAGGGGACACCGATCGAGACCATCACCGTGTCGTGGTGGCCGTGGTAGGAGCCAAAAATCTTGAGGACGGTGTCGCGGCCCGTGAGGCCGCGCGCGATCCGGATCGCGTCCATCGTCGCTTCGGAGCCGGAGTTCGTGAAACGCCACTGCGGCAGCCCGAAGCGGGTTGCGAGTTCCTCCGCGACGACGATCGCATCCTCAGTCGGTACCGCAAAGTGGGTGCCTCTCGCGATCCGCTCGGTGACCGCGCGCGTGATCGCGGGATGGGCGTGCCCCTGCACCATTGAGCCGAACCCATTGTGGAAGTCGGCGCGACGGGTGCCATCCACATCCCACACATGCGCGCCTTCTCCGCGCTCAAAATAGATCGGCCAAGGCTCAAGCAACTGGTACGACGAGGCGACCCCGCCGACGAGCGAGGCTCGGGCGCGCTCGAACAGCGCGCCCGAGGCGGCGGTGGACTCCTCGAAGCGCCGTTGCTCGCGGGCGGTCAGTTCGGCGATGCGGGCACGGTCGAGGGTGACGTGCGACTGGGTGGACATGGGCTCCTTCCAAGGGGCCGGGATGGCAGCCGAAGTATTGCGCATCGCGTGGGAATCCGCCGCCTCTCACCTCGCAATGCGCAGATGGCATAGGGTTGGCCGTGATGGAAACGGGCCTCGCAGGGAAGCGCGTCGTCGTGACCGGCGCCTCGGGCGGGATCGGCTCCGCCTGCGCGCGCGCCTTCGTGGCCGAGGGCGCCCGTGTCCTGATCCACTTCCATCGGGGCGAGGAACGCGCCCGTGCGCTCGCCACCGAACTCGGCGGCGCCCCCACCGCGCGGGCGGACCTCACGGTCGAGGCCGAGGTAGACGCGCTCTTTGCGACCGCCCGGGCCACGCTTGGCGGGGTGGACGTGTGCGCCGCGGTCGCGGGCGTCTGGCCGCAGGAGGACCTCCCGCTCTGGGAGATGCCGCTCGCACGCTGGGAAGAGACACTCCGCCAGAACCTCACCGCAACCTTCCTCACAGCGCGCGCCTTCCTCCGCGAGGTCGCGGCACAGGGACACGGCTCGCTCGTCCTCGTCGGCTCGACCGCAGGCCGCTTCGGAGAGGCGGGCCATGCCGACTATGCGGCCGCGAAATCCGCGCTCCAGCAGGGACTGCTCCTCTCCCTCAAGAACGAGGTGGTGCGGGCCGCGCCGTCCGCCCGCGTCAATGCGGTCGCACCCGGCTGGACGGAGACGCCGATGACGAGAGGGATGGTCGATCCGGCGGCGGTGCGCCACGTCTCACGCACGATGGCTCTCCGCAAGGTCGCCCGGCCCGAGGACGTTGCGGCACACGTTGTCGTGCTCGCCTCCGACACCCTCTCCGGCCACGTCACGGGGCAACTCGTGACGGTGGCGGGCGGGATGGAAGGCCGCACCGTCCATCCAGACTGAGCCTCACCACGCGCGAGCCGATTAGGAGGCGGAGGGCGGCCCGAGAGCCGCCCTCCATTCTCCGCGCGTCGCGATGATTGCCGTCAGTCCCGACCCGTGGAGCCACGCTCCCTATCGGCAGCAGGGCGTGCGGGCTTGAGCGGATAGCGTTCAGGCGTGCCCGGCTTCCGCGAGCGCCTCGTCTCTGGGCCGCCACTCGTGGCGGACGGCGGCATGGGCGCGCTCGTACTGGGCGCCGTCCCGAACCTCCGCTGCCCCGAGGAGGCGAATCTCCGGGCGCCCGAGACCGTCGTCTCCGTCCACGCCTCGTACATCGCAGCGGGCGCAGCGCTCATCGAGACGAACACGTTCGCCGCGAACCGGCGCAAACTCGCCCGGCTGCGGCTCGAAGACGACTACGAATCGATCCTCTCGGCGGGAGTGCGGCTCGCCCGCGAGGCGCGCGAAGTGGCGGGGCGCGAGGTCTTCATCGCCGGCTCGATCGGCCCGCTCGGGGAGTTGGAAGGGTTCGACGCAGGGGGGCACGGACCGCTCTACGCCGAGACCGCGACGATTCTCGAGGGGCGCGGAGTCGATCTGCTCGTGCTTGAGACGTTCTTCGACGTCGAGGAGCTTGAGCGAGCCGTCGCCGCGGTGCGTGCGGCCTCCTCGCTGCCGATCATCGCGATGCTCACTTTCGACGAGGAGGCGCAGACCGCGACCGGAGTCGCCGCGGCCGAGGCGGGGCGGCGACTCGCCGCCCTCGACGTCGCCGCGATCGGAGCCAACCACGGCGGCGGGCCGAGCACCGTGCTCGCCGCGCTCGCCGAGATGAGCGAACTCGGGCTTCCGCTCGCGGCGATGCCGAACGTCGGACTTGCCTCAATGTCAGGCGGCCGCGTTGTCTTCCCTCTCTCGACGCCCGAGTACTTCGCCGAGTTTGCAGCCCAGGCGGTTGCGCTGGGCGCAAGAGTCGTGGGCGGCTGTTGCGGCACGACCCCGATGCAGATTCAGGCGATGCGGGGCGCGGTGGACGCGGCCCGACCGCCCGCGGCGCCGTACGAGCGCGGGGCTCTCATCCTCGCTGCGGCGCCCGCCCGGACGGAGGGCGAGACAGAACTCGAACTGGCCTTCCGCCGCGGCGACTGGGTGGTGAGCGTTGAACTCGACCCTCCGAAGGGCGGCAGGCTCGACGCACTCGTCGAGGTGTCACGGGCGCTCCGCGACTCAGGCGTGGTCGGGTTCGTCGATGTGAACGACAACCCGATGGCGCGGGCGCGGATGAACGCGCTCATGTGCTCGGCGACGATTCAGCGCGAGGCGGGAATCGAGACGATCCCGCACGTCACCCCTCGCGATCTCACCGTGATGGGCCTTGAGGGTGTGCTCCTCGGCGCGCATGCCGAAGGGGTACGCAACGTGCTCGCGGTGACGGGCGACCCGCCCGAGGTGGGCGACTACCCGGGTTCGCGCGGCGTCTACGAGATCGACTCGATCGGGATCGTGCGGCTCGTGACGCGTCTCAACCGGGGCGAGGACTTCCTCGGGAAGGCGCTCGACGCGCCCACCTCGTTCTTCTGCGGGGTCGCGGTGAACCCGACCGCGGACGACCTCGAGCTCGAACTTGCACGGTTCCGCGAGAAGGTGGAGGCAGGAGCGCGCTTCGCGATGACGCAGGCGCTGTTCGACCTTGAGCCGCTCGACCGGTTCGCCGAGCGGCTGGGTGGCTGGCCGATCCCCACGCTCCTCGGCGTGTGGCCGCTCCGCAGCCACGCGATGGCGCTGCGACTCCACAACGAGGTGCCTGGGATCACGGTGCCGCAGCCGGTGCTTGATGCGCTCCGAGATGCGGGCGCGGATGCACCGGCGGTCGGCCTCGAACTCGCGCGGGCGCTCGTGGAGGGTGCCCGTGGCCGGGTGGCGGGGATCTACGTCATCCCGCCCTTCAAACAGCCCGCCGCCGCGCTCGACCTGTTCGAGCGGTAACTCAGTCCGCACAGCGCTGCGCGAGCGGAGCGTTGAACGCGTAGAGGAACCCTGCCAAGGGATGGCCCGCACCACGTGCTGGCCCGACCGGGGTTGCCGAGACTCCCAGGTAGCCGCACGGCGCGGTTCCGCGGCCCCTCACCGCGCGCTCTGCTTCTACGAGATCTACGACGACGAGGCGGCGCACAAGGCACACGGCGAGTCCGCGCAGTTCCAGGCCTACGGCTTCGGTGACGCGATCCCGCGCCTTGAGAGTCGCGAACGGGTCTTCTACGAGACGCTCAGCTAGACGCAGCACCCGACCGAACGGAGCGAGAACACAGCCGTTTGTGAGATAACACGATGGTGGCAGGATCGCCCATCCCGCAGGTCAGATCAGCTGCCGCACGGCTGGCTCATCGGCCTGGACTCATGATCGCCTGCGGAGCACTGGCCGTAACGGTCGCCTGGCTTGCCTCCCGGGCGATCGCAGCCCCACCCACGTTCGTCATCGTCACGCTGAACGGCCTCACGATCGCCGCGCTCTACTTCGTCGTCGCCAGCGGGTTCAACCTGATCTTCGGACTCATGCGCTTCGTCAACATGGCGCACGGGTCGCTCTATCTCCTCGGCGGCTACGTCGCATTCGAGGTGCAGCAGAAACTCGTCGGCGGCAACTCGGCCTTCATCTCCGCTGGCGATGTCGGGATCACGGACTGGCTCCTGCCGCTCGCCGCCGCCTGCGGCGTGGTGGGACTCGCTGGCCTCGTCCTGCACCAGGTGATCCTGCGCCGTGCCGAGGGCCAGGAGTTGCGACAGGCCGTGATCACAATCGCGGTAGCGGTCGTGCTGGGCGACCAGATGCTCGCTCACTTCGGAGGCGTGGCCGAGGACATCCGGCTCCCCGAGTGGCTCGAACGTGGCGTCTCCCTCCACGTCTACGGCGTGACCTACAGCCTGTTCCGGCTCGTCGTTCTCGCCATCGCGATCCAACTCGGACTCGCGCTCGTCCTCCTGTACCGGCGGACACGCTTCGGCACGATCCTCCGCGCAGGCGTGGATGACCGGGAGATGGTCGAGGCCATCGGCATCAACATCCAGGTCGTTTTCGCCGTCGCGTTCGGGTTGGGCGCAGTCCTGGCAGGACTCGGCGGGGTGCTTGGCGGCACGATGGTCGCGCTGGCACCGGGGGAGGATTCGAACTTCCTCCTGAAGGCACTCATCGTCGTCATCGTCGGCGGACTCGGCAGCCTCGCCGGGTCGGCGGTTGGCGCGCTCGCGCTCGGTCTCGTTGAGGCGTACGCGCAGACCTACCTGGTCTTCGGCGAGAGGAACTACACCTATCTCGCGATCCTCCTCACGTTCGGTCTGCTCATCGTCGCGCTCGCCGCCCGGCCCGAAGGACTCCTGCGAGGAAGGTCGTGAACGCAGCGGCAATCATCGTTCGTGCCCCCGCAGGCGTCGTGGTCGCAGTGCTCTGCCTCTTCCCGCTCCTGTTCTCGGACTTCGTCACGAGCACAATCGGCGTCCGTTCGCTCTTCCTCGGGATCGCCGCGGCCAGCATCACCTACCTCGTCTTGCACGCGGGCATGATCTCGTTCTCCCAGACCGCGCTCTACGGGATCGCCGGGTTCACCATGGCTAACCTCGCTGCGGCGAGCGGCGGAATCGAGCACATTCGCATCCTCGGCCTCGATCTCGGTGAGTCCTGGGGCCCGTGGCAGGCTGCGGGCGCTGGCGTCGCCGTTGCCACGGTAATCGGCGTCGCGTTCGGGTTCGTGTGCCGCGCTAGCTACGGGATCTACTTCCTCATGCTGACGCTGGCGCTCGCTGTCCTCACCTTCTACTTCTTCGGACAGGTGCCACAGTTGTCCGGGTTCGGCGGCATCGGCAACGTCCCGCGACCGCACCTGATCGGCAACCCCGTCACCGACCCGACTCCTCTCTACTACGTCGCACTCGCCGGTGCCGTAGGCATCTACGCCCTGTTCCGCTCTCTCGTACAGACGCCGTTTGGCCTGACGCTTCAGGGGATTCGCGACGACCCGATCCGGATGCGCTCGCTCGGCTTCCGCGTCGAACTCCACCGGACCCTGGCGTTCGGGCTCGGAGCGTTCGCGGCGGCGATCGCGGGCATCCTCAGTGTTTGGTACAGCGGCCAGGTCTCGCCCGGGTCGATCGACGTCATCCGGACGATCGACGTTTTCGCGATCGCTGTGGTGGGCGGGCTGGGCCGGATCGAGGGAGCCTGGCTCGGGGCGTTCGCGTTCACCACGCTTGACTACGCCGTGAAGCGGTGGGTGGGCGATGCCCTCGGCAGCGCCCTCGACGGCGTCACCCGTTTCGAAACCTGGTTCGGGATCATCTTCCTGGCGATCCTGCTCGTCTCCCCCGGGGGACTGGTGGGGCTCGTCCAGTCGCTTGGCCGCCGGATTCATGTCAGAGTACGCCGACAGCGTCAGATGCCGGATGACCTGACCGGCCCGGCGCCTAGGGCGATCGAAGAAAGGAGACAGCGCACCGACGAGGGGTGAGGGGGGCCGCGTCGCGGCCCCATTGTTACATCCATCACTACGTAAGAGACGGAGGGAGCATGAAGCACAAGATCACCCGCCACTCCCGTTGGCGGACAACGATTCTCGCGACCATGGTTGTTGTTCTCGTGGGCGTTCTAGGCTCCACTGCGGGCGGTGCGTCAGCCGCCGCGAAGCCGATCAAGATCGGCTTCATCTCCACGTGCAAGGGGCCGTTCGCGGTGTTCTACGAGGCGACACTGCTCGGTTCTGCGATCGCGCTCGTCG
>SHVL01000063.1 GCA_009694305.1 Thermoleophilia bacterium | reverse complement strand
CGCGGACTCTCATCCCCAGATGTCGGCTGCGTTCCAGGTTGCGGCTGCGTTCCAGGTTGCGGCTGCGTTCCAGGTTGCGGCTGCGTTCCAGGTTGCGGCTGCGTTCCAGGTTGCGGCTGCGTTCCAGGTGGCGGCGACGTTCGCCTGGGCCAGTGCAGCCCGGCTCGGGTCCGGCTTGCGCTTCCAGGCATCGGCTGCACGCTGCCAGGAGGCACTCGCGCGGTCGCTACCACCGGCTTTCGTCCATGCTCGAGCCGCTGACTCGAAGGAGGTGGCTGCCAGAGCGAAATCACCCTTACGCATCCCGGCGTCGGCGGCGAGCTCCCAGGCGATTCCAGCACCCTCGGGGCTGCCGAGGCGGCTCCAGTTTCCAGCGGCGAGTCGCTCGAAGTCGGCTGCCCGGTCAAATTGGCGGGCAAGCATCCAGTCGGCCGCGGCATTGTGATTCGCGATCGCTGCGTTGAACAGCATCGGCCCCCATAGCTCGCCTGCTTTGCCCCACGCGTCTCCGGCCTTCGCCCAGGCTTTGATGCTCTCGTACTCTGCAGCGGTGTGTCCCCACGTTGCTGCGCTCGGCGCCCTCGCCGGGTCGAGAGTCGCGGGTAGGCCGCTCGAGGCGAAGAGACCGTCGTTGGCCGTGCCCACGTCGCCGCTGAAGGCGAGCGCGGCGGTAATGGCGAGCGCCGGGGCAGCACCAGCTACGGGTCGGGCCGTCTTTCGCAGCAGCCACTTCACGTTGTCCGGCGTCAATCCCGGTCGCTGCGCGAGGAGAAGTGCCACTGCACCTGCAACCTGGGGCGCAGAAGTCGAGGTTCCGTTCATCCGCAGGTAGCCGGGCTCGACGTGGTTCTCTGCCGGTGCAATCCTGTCGAGCGTCGTTCCTGCCGTAACGGCGGAGATGATTCCGCGCCCCGGGGCCAGCATGTCGGGCTTGGAAAAGCCGTCAGCGGTCGTCCCGTAGGACGACCAACTCGCCTGCACGTCGTCCGTGGTCGAGGACGTCGAGTTCGTGTCGCTCGAGCCAACGGTGATCACGAACGGGTCGTTGGCAGGCGCGAAGTTGACCTGGTTGGCGCCGAGGTTTCCGGCCGAGACGACGACGACGACACCGGCGCGCCAGACTGCTTCCACAGCTACGTCGAGTGCGCTTGTCCGATAGGAACTCGGCGTGGACTCCGAGAGTGAGAGGTTGACGACGTGGATCCCGAGATTCGTGTGGTTGTTTGCGACCCACGTGAGTGCGGTGATGATGTCGCTCGTATGGACAGTGCCGTCGCGTTCGACGTCGAGTGCAAAGAGCCGGGCGCCAGGTGCGACACCGATGTACCGTGCGTCTGACGTTCGCCCGCCGGCGACGCCGGCCACGAACGTGCCGTGCCCATAGGCGTCACCGTCTTTCGGGATCGTGGTGTCGAAGGTCACGTTGGTGAGGCGGCCCTTGAAATCCGGGAGGTCGGCTACGCCGCTGTCGATGAGTGCGATACCGACGCCGGTACCGTCGATTCCGCTCGACCAGGCATCCGTTGCGCCGTCCACCTCGGGGTAGAGGTTCTGCAGTTCGCTTTCGAGCGCTACGGGCGAAAGAGCCGGGGTTGATGCGCCGTTCAGCTGCACCGGTGCGTCCGAGGCAATGTATGAGACGCCGGAATCATCCAGTACGGCATTCACCGCGTCGGCCCGGACGAGTCCGCTAGCTCCTGCGATCAGGTCGAGCTTCTTGACCCCGGTGGCGCCGGAGCGGCGCAGAGCAGCCTCGGCGTCGTTGCCGTAGGCGATCACGCGCACCCGGGTGTCTCCGTGCTGTGCCTCCGTCGAGTCCTTGACGACCCGCGGGTCAACACGATCCATCGAGGAAGGTGCGATCCGAGCGGGGGGCGTCGCCAGCGCTGCCTGCGAAGCAACAGCAGCAGTCGCTGCGGTCGCGGTAACAAGAGCGATCAGGAAGCGAGCGCGCGAGGATCGGGCGAGGTTGGAGTCGAAGAATGTTTTCATGGCTACACCGTGTCCCCGAGACGGGGAGAGGGAAATCACCCGCGCAGGGTATTTACTCATCCCTCGAATGGGCACCACGGTCCCGGTTGGGCTCTCGGGCGGCCGCTGCGTTGCTCGAACCAGGGTCAGCGGCTCGAATGAGTAGAATCGGCGTGTGATGGCAGCTGACCCAGAGACGTTCGACCGGCTTCGCGCCGCCGGCCTGGCCGAGATCGACCCCGACATCGCGGAGTTGCTCGGTGAGGAGGTCGAGCGGCAGCGCAACCAGATCGAGTTGATCGCGTCGGAGAACTTCACCTGGCCGGCGGTGCTCGAGGCCGTCGGGTCGGTGCCGACGAACAAGTACGCCGAGGGGTATCCCGGCAAGCGGTACTACGGCGGGTGCGAGGTCGTTGACCGCATCGAGCAGCTCGCGATCGATCGGGCCCTGGCTCTGTTTGGCGCCGAGCACGCAAATGTCCAGCCCCATGCGGGCGCACAGGCGAACATGGCGGTGTATCTCGGTCTGATGCAGCCGGGTGACACGGTGTTGTCTCTGCGGCTCGACCACGGCGGTCATCTGACGCATGGCCTCAAGGTCAACTTCTCGGGTCGGCTCTACACGATCGTGCAATACGGCGTCTCGCGTGAGACGAGCCTCGTGGACTACGACGAGGTACTGGCGCTCGCGAAGGAGCATCGGCCGAAGATGATCGTGTGCGGTGGCTCTGCCTACCCGCGCACGGTGGAGACGTGGGAGTTCCGCAAGATCGCCGACGAGGTGGGTGCGTTGCTGTGGTGCGACATGGCTCACTTCTCGGGACTCGTCGCCGCGGGACTCCACCCGAACCCGGTGAGTGACTGCGACGTCGTCACCTCGACGACACACAAGACGCTTGCCGGGCCCCGCTCGGGATTCGTCCTCTGTCGCGAGGAGCACGCGGCGGCCATCGACCGCGCCATCTTCCCGGGACTCCAGGGTGGCCCGCTCGAGCACGTGATTGCCGCAAAAGCGACGTGCTTCCGGATTGCAGCCTCTGCGGCGTTTCGTGAGTATCAGACGCAGGTTCGTGCCAACGCCGACGCCCTCGCGGCCGAGATCGTCGCCGGGGGGCTCGATGTGCTGACGGGCGGCACGGACACCCACCTCCTGCAACTCGACCTGCGCCGGACGGAGTGGACGGGCAAGGACGCCGAGGAGCGCCTGCACGCGGCGAAGTTGACCACCAACCGCAATACGGTGCCCTTCGACGAGCGGCCACCCACGGTGGCGTCCGGTGTGCGGATCGGAACCCCGGCGGCAACGATGCGAGGTTTCGACGAGGACGACTTTCGCGAGGTCGGCAGGATCATCGTCGGCGCACTCGCCGACGGGGCCGATGTTTCGGCCCTGGCGGCTCGAAGCGAGGCGCTTTGCGCGCGACGGCCTCTCTATCCCGGTTTCCGCGGCTACACGAGCTACCTGTGACCGCCGTGGTCATCGAGGTCGATCACCCGCTCGTCCGGCACAAGCTCGGCCTGCTGCGGGATGTCACGACGACGACCCATATGTTCCGGCATCTCGTCAACGAATTGACGCTCCTCCTCGCCTACGAGGCGACGAAGACGCTTGCCGAGGAGGAGGTCGAGATCGAGACGCCGCTCGAGCAGATGGTCGCGCACCGGATCTCCGGCACCAAGATCGCGGTGTGCCCGATCCTGCGCGCGGGCGTGGGTATGCTCGACGGCATTCTCTCGCTGATCCCGGATGCGCGTGTCGGCTTCATCGGCCTCTACCGCGACGAGGAGACGCTCCAGCCGATTGAGTACTACGTGAAGCTTCCGGAAGGTATCGCCCACCACGACGTGCTCCTGCTCGACCCGATGCTCGCGACCGGCAACTCGACGGCCGCCGCGATCGAGAAGGTCAAGGCGGCGGGCTCGAGGTCCATCCGGCTGATCGCCCTGCTTGCCTCACCCGAGGGCATCGTGCGCGTCCACGGCGAACATCCCGACGTCGTCATCGTCGTTGCGAAGATCGACCGTGGATTGAACGAGAAGGGATACATCGTCCCGGGCCTCGGAGACGCAGGCGACAGGCTCTACGGCACGAAGTAGACGGCTGTGAACGAGCTTCGGGCCAACCCGGAGGTTCTCTACGGCGCCGCGATCGCTCTCCTGATCGTCGTTCTGTTGACGCCCGCTGTCGGTGGGATGGCACGTCTGCTCGGTGTCGTTGACAACCCCGAAGAACGCCGCCTCAACCGGCGGCCAATCCCCCGGCTCGGTGGGCTCGCGATCTTCATGGGGATCCTTGTTCCCGCGCTCGCGTTCCTCGACCTCTCGAGCGAGATGCGTGGGATTCTGCTCGGCGCCGCAGTGGCCTGCGTCGTGGGCGTGATCGACGATTTCCGGGGGCTCGCTCCGGCACCGAAGCTGGCCGGCCAGGTTCTCGCAGCCGCGATTCCGACGTTCTTCGGCGTCTGGATCGACCACTTCACACTCCCGTTCCTCGGTGCCGTTGACCTGCCGCCCTGGATCGGGATCCCGATCACGGTCGTCTGGATCGTGGCCGTGATGAACATGGTCAACTTCCTCGATGGCATGGACGGGCTCGCATCCGGCGTGTGTGCCATCTCGGGTGTCACTTTCGCCGTGATCGCCCTGTCGCTCGGCAAGATCGATGCCGCCGTTCTGTCGGCGATCGTCGCCGGTGCGTGCGTCGGTTTCCTGCGCCACAACTTCTTCCCGGCCCGGATCTTCATGGGCGACTCCGGGGCGCTCGTGCTCGGATACACCCTTGCTGCCGTTTCGGTCGTGGGGCTTCTGAAGACGGCGTCCACGGTGGTGCTCTTCCTGCCGCTGCTCGTGCTCGCGGTCCCGATCATCGACACGTCGTTTGTCGTCCTGAAGCGCCTCAAGTATCGTCAGCCGCTCTCGACGGCGGATCGCTCGCACCTCCACCATCGGTTCATCAACATCGGCTTCAGCCAGCGGCGGGCGGCGCTGACGATGTGGGCCTGGACTGCGACCCTCGGCGCTGCAGCGCTCGCGACTCGTTTCATCCCGTTTCGCGAGGGTGGTGTGTGGCATCCGCGGGAGACGGTCGCGGTCGCGGTGATCGCACTCGGTGCGCTCGGATTCTCGGTCTACGTCGTCTATCTGCTCGAGATCGTCAAGCTGGGGAATCCGCGCGTCCGTCGGCGCGTCGCGGAGCGAGAGCGCGCAGAACGACGCTCGGCGTAAACCTGGCTCCAGCGTCAAGCCCGAAGCGCGTCACCGTTGCGCCTCCGCCGCCGTGACGAAGTCGGCCAGCCGGTCGTTGAACGCCGGGTGTTGCTGTGCCGTATGCCCGTACCCTGGAAGCACGAGGTGCTCGGCGTCGAGGCGCGCTACGAGGACGTTGCAGATCGCGTTGAAGGCGGGATGGTGTCCTCCAGAGACGACGAGGGTGGGGAAGGGCGCGGCGGCAAGTTCGTCGAGTGGGATGTCGGCCTCCCACGGCCCACGCTCCGCGATCAGGGCGCGGACGCCCTGCTCCAGCCGGGCAGGCAGCGGACTGGGCGGGACGTAGTCGGAGCCGACGGAGGAGAGGAACCCCCGCAGGAACGCCTCCGGGTCGTGGGTCGGCCCCGTCTGCCACCACTCGATGCTCTCGCATGCGAACGCGTCCGCTGCGGGATGACCCTGCGCGACCGCGGTCGCAGGTGGCTCGATCACCGTGAGTGAGCGCACTCGCTCGGGGACGGAGGCCGCGGCCAGCAAGGCGATCACGCCGCCGTACGAGTGGCCGACAAGATGGGCGCCGGCGCCGAGGCAGTCCGCCACGAGCGGTGCATGATCCTCGAAATCGATCCGGTCAACGGTCGGGTTGGGGGGGAACCCCGGCCGCTCGAGGATCTCGAGTCGAAAGCGGTCGGCGAGGCCCCGTTGACCGCTCCACGTCGGCCGTCCACCCATCACGCTCCCGTGGACGAAGACGATCCGCGACCGTTCGTCCGACATGTCACAAATGTAGTCGTTTGTGTCCGGAACAGTGGTGATCACCGGTCGCAAGCAGCCTGATATGCTCCGGCCAGTATGGCCACTTCGACGCCCACCGGGCCGCACTCCCTTGCGACCGCCTCCGGACTGTTGCTCGGCACGGTCTCTGCTGCAATGGCCGTCGGCGCCTGCGTGGGATGGCTTCTTGGTGCGGGCGGTCTCGGCTTGCTCGTCGGTGCAGTCGTCGGAATTCCGCTCGCCGTGTTCGTCGTCTACAGGGTCTACTCCTGATCTCCGACCTCTACACGAAGCCGCGGCCGGTACCGGGCCGCCTCACGCCGATGCTCGCTGGCAGCGGCCTGATCGCTCTTGCGCTCCCCGTGTTCGCAATCGCCGGGTGGCCGCTCAAGGGATGGGCGCTCGCGGCCGTCCTGTGGGCGGCAGCGCAGTCCTTCGGCGCGTTGCTGACGCGACTCCCGCTCGATGAGGGTAATCTGGCTGCCTCGGGGATGAGGGGCATCGGCATGGGATTCAGAGCATTCATCGTAGGCATACCGCTCGTGGCGGTGACGGTCGCCGATGCGCGGGTCGGCGCGGCCGCTGCGATGCTCTATGTCCTCGCCTACACGCTCGAGTTGGCCGTCTCCCTGGTCACGTTCTTCAGCGCGGAGTCCAGGGCATGAGGAGGCTGCTCGGAATCTGTCTCGCGCTCTTCGTCTCGCTCCCGGCGGTGGCTCTCGCCGCGTCGGGAACCACCGGCGAGGAAGAGAAGTTCAACCCGGCCTCCGAGTGGACGCTGCACGAGTGGGTGCCGATCCACCTCGGGCCGATCGACATGTCGATCAACAAGGCCGTCGCCTACCTCATGCTGGGAGCCCTGGTCTCGTGCCTGCTCGGGATCGTGCTCATGCGCGTCAAGTTCGGCTCCGACCCGACGCGGCGTCAGGCACTTGGCGAGACGATCTACGAGATAGCCCAGGTGCAGATTGCCGAGCAGGGACTTCCGACGAAGGCGATCGCCCGGTGGTTCCCGTACGTCGCCTCGCTGATGGTCTTCATCTGGGTCGTCAACATGCTCGGCTTCATCCCGCTGCCGCTCTCGGACGAGAAGTTCAGGATCGCCGGCGTCGAGGTACCGACGCTCGCCATCTTCGCTGCCACCTCGACCCTGTCGGTCACGCTCGCGCTCGCGTTCATGACGTGGATCTTCACGCATATCGAGGGCATTCGCGCCAACGGGGTGGTCAAGTACCTCAAGAGCTGGGTACCCGATGTCCCGAAGGCTGTCTACCCGCTGATCATCCCGCTCGAGATCTTCGGTCAGTTCATGCGACTGATCAGCCTGTCGGTTCGTCTGTACGCCAACATGCTCGCGGGACATATGCTGATTCTGACGTTCATAGGCCTGATCTTTCTGGTCACGCCGTGGATCTTCCCGTTCTCGGTTCTCCTCGCGTCCGTGTTCTATCTGTTCGAGGTCGTGATCGTCGTCTCGATCCAGGCCTATATCTTCGCTGCCCTGTCTGCCATCTACATCGGCTCGGCCATCGAGCCGGAGCACTAAGGAGGAATCACCCCAATGTTGTCCTCGTTCCTTATCCTTGCGGAGACCACCGGTGACGTCGCTGACGCCGGCAAGGCCATCGCTCTGGCACTCGGCATCGGCCTCGGCGCCCTCGGCGCCGGCGTCGGCATCGGCAACATCTTCGGTTCGATGATCCAGGCGGTCGCCCGCCAGCCCGAGTTGAAGGGCGAGTTGCAGGGGATCCAGTGGCTTGGTTTCGCTCTCACCGAGGCGGTCGTGTTCTACGGCCTCCTCGGCGGCCTCCTCGCCTACATCCTCGTCTGAGTCATGTGGGATGTTCTCGCAGCCGAGTCGAGTAACGATCTGATCAAGGTCGTTCCCGGCCTGATGATCTGGACGCTGATCGCGTTCGGGATCACGTTCTTCGTTCTGAAGAAATTTGCCTTTGCTCCGATCCAGAAGACGATCGATGCTCGACGCGATCGCATTCGTGAATCCGTCGAGGATGCCGAGAGGGCCCGGGAGGAGGCTCGCGGCCTCCTGGAGGAGAACCGTGCGATCCTGGCCGAGGCCCGGTCGGAGGCTGCACACATTCTGGCGGAGGCCCGCAAGGTCGGCGACGACCAGATTCAGCGGGCCAAGGGTGAGGCCGAGGTCGAGCGGCAACGCCGGCTGGAGGAGACACACAAGCAGATAGAGGCCGAGACGGTCCGCGCGATCGACCAGATCCGCAGAGAGGTCGTCGATCTCACCCTCGAGGCGACCCAGCGCGTCGTCGGCAAGGTGCTGGACTCGGACGATCAGCGTCGTCTGATCGGCGAGGCGATCGAGGGACTCGATTTTTCCGTGCTCGAGCGGGGCAGAAGCTGATGCACCACGCCGTCGTCGCCCGCCCCTCCGTAGGGGCGGGACATGTCCCGCCCGTCGAGCTTCATGCAGTTCCCGCCTGCGAAGCCCCCTGCAAGGCACCCCCGAGATGAGGCGCTAGGCGATGGCGGTTGCGGAACGCCTGTACGCCCGTGCTCTCTTCCAGGCCGCCGAGGAACAGGGCCGTGTCGAGGCCGTTCACGCCGATCTCTGCGCGTTCGCCGATGCGGTCGCGGGCTCTCCGGAACTGGCCGCGTTCCTCTCGAACCCCGAGGTCGAGACGGCCGCCAAGGTCGGTGTCGTCGGAGAGATCTCCGAGGGGGGCGACATGCTCGTCCACAACTTCCTGCGCCTCGTTGCCGAGAAGGGACGAGCAGGGCAGATTCCCGGTATGCGCGACGAGCTTCAGGTGCTCGTCGATCGCGCTCAGGGACGCGTCGCGGTCGAGTTGACCACGGCATTCGAGCTGTCCGACGACGAGGCCTTCTCGATCGTCGCGCAGATCGAGCAGGCCTCCGGCCGCACGGTCGAGGCATCTCGTACAGTCGATCCCGACCTCGTCGGCGGCATGATCCTGCAGGCCGGTTCGCTGCGCGTTGACGCCAGCGTGCGCGGCCGCCTGGAGCGTCTCCGCCACGAGTTGGTCACCCGGTAACGAAGGAGAATACAGTGAAGCTACGGCCCGAAGAGATCACCTCGATCCTCAAGTCCCGGATCGAGCAGTACGACGTCGAGACGGACCTTTCCGAGGTCGGCACCGTGCTGCAGGTCGGCGACGGCATTGCGCGAGTCCACGGCCTCGAGAACTGTGTGTCGCTGGAGCGGCTCGAGTTCGAGCACGGCGTCGTCGGAATCGCCTTCAACCTCGAGGAAGACAACGTCGGCGTTGCGCTCTTCGGTGCCTGGCCGCTCGTCAAGGAGGGGCAGCCGGTGCGCCGCACCGGCGAGGTGATGAGTGTCCCGGTCGGCGAGGGAATGCTCGGCCGCGTCGTTGATCCACTCGGGAACCCGCTCGACGGTCAGGGGCCGATCGCGACCACCGAGAGGCGTCCGCTGGAGTTCAAGGCGCCGGGCGTGATCCAGCGCCAGCCTGTCAATCAGCCGCTGCAGACGGGCCTCAAGTCGATCGACGCGATGATCCCGATCGGTCGTGGCCAGCGTGAGCTGATCATTGGCGACCGTGGCACCGGCAAGACGGCCGTCGCCGTAGACACGATCATCAACCAGAAGGGCGGCGACGTCGTCTGCATCTACGTCGCTGTCGGTCAGAAGGCCTCGACGGTGGCGCAGGTGTGCGAGAAGTTGCGCGACGAGGGCGCAATGGAGTACACGATCGTCATTTCCGCCCCGGCGCAGGAGGCTGCACCGATCAAGTGGATGGCGCCGTTCGCCGGCGCTGCGATGGGAGAGTACTTCCTCTATGGCGGCAAGAACGCCCTCGTCATCTACGACGACCTCTCGAAACACGCCGACTCCTACCGCCAGCTCTCGCTGCTGCTGCGCCGTCCGCCGGGTCGCGAGGCGTTTCCCGGCGACGTCTTCTACCTGCACTCGCGCCTGCTCGAGCGTTCCTGCAGGCTCAGCGATGCACTCGGCGGCGGCTCGCTCACGGCGCTGCCCATCATCGAGACGCAGGCCGGCGACATCGCCGCCTACATCCCGACGAACGTGATCTCGATCACCGACGGGCAGATCTTCCTGGGGTCGGAGCTGTTCCACTCGGGCGTGCGGCCGGCGATCAACGTCGGTACCTCGGTCTCGCGCGTGGGGGGTAACGCGCAGTCGAAGGCGATGAAGAAGGTCGCTGGCCGGCTGCGGCTCGACCTCGCCCAGTTCCGCGAGCTCGAGGCGTTTGCCCAGTTCGGCTCCGAACTCGATCCGGCAACGCAGCAGGCGCTCGGCCGGGGTGAGCGGATGGTCGCCACGTTGAATCAGCCGCAGTATCAGCCCTGGCCGTTCGAGGAGCAGGTCGTTGCCATCTACGCGGGCAACAACGGCTATCTCGACCGCGTTCCGGTGGGCCTCGTGCCCCGCTTCCAGGAGGAGTTGCGTGAGACGCTCCGGTCGGGTGGCGGTGTCTACGAGGCGCTCCGCGAGACGAACGACCTCGGCGAGGAGACAGTCGCCCTGCTCGATGCGGCTCTCGCGAAGTTCGTCGAGGGCTTCGACATCGTCGAGGAGAAGGGCCTCGTCGGATAGATGGCAACCGTTCAGGATCTGAAGCGACGGATCAAGTCTGTCACCAGCACGCGCAAGATCACGCGTGCGCTGGAGCTCGTCGCGGCGGCCAAGTTGCGGCGTGCCGAGGTGCGGATCGAGGCGATGCGGCCGTATGCCGACACGATGAAGGATCTCGTCAGTGGAGTCGGTAGGACGGCCGGATCGCTCCAGAGTCTGCCGTTGTTGCAGCGGAGAGAGAACGTCGAGACCGTACTGCTCGTGCCGCTTACGGGAGACAGAGGCCTCGCCGGAGCGTTCAACGGCCAGGTTTTGCGACGGGTGTTCAGCCTCGAGAAGGAGCTCGAGGCCGATGGCAAGAAGGTGCGGTTCGTCGCCGTTGGCAAGAAGGGACGCTCGACGCTCACGTTTCGTGGGCGTGATGCGAGCGAGGCTTTTGTCGGGTTCTGCGACGGGCCCTCCTACGGCGATGCGCAGGCGATCGCCTACCGGGTCGCCGAGCTCTATTCGGGGCTCGAGGTCGATCGTGTCGTCCTTATCTACAACACGTATGTCTCGGTGCTGTCGCAGCACGTCACCGAACTCGATGTCCTTCCGATCTCACCCGACGTACTCGAGACGGATGGCGAGGAAGACCGTGCCGATCAGATGCGTGGTGATTTCATCTTCGAGCCGGAGCCGGAGGAGATTCTTGCTCGGCTCCTTCCGGTCTACCTCGAGACGTTGATCTACCGTGCGCTGCTCGAGTCGGCAGCCTCGTTCCAGGGGGCGCAAATGACGGCGATGCGGAATGCGTCGAGGAACGCCGGAGAGTTGATCGATCGGGTTACCCTGCAGATGAACCGGGCCCGGCAGGCCGAGATCACGCAGGAGATCCTCGAGGTCGTCGGCGGTGCCGAGGCGCTCGCGTAGGTGTCGTCCTCCGGGACTAACTTTGCCGTAGCCCCGGCGTCCCAGTTCCGGATGGTGGGCATCGCCGCGTTCCCGAGTCGTCGGTGAGCACCACACCGCCAGACCCTTTCGATCCCGGCGAGGAGGCCCGTCAAGCTGGTCTCGCGCGTGGCGAGGCCCTGGCGCCCGCCGGTGCCGTCCGGACGCTGCGCCAGGGCGATCTCCAAACCGGCTTTCTCGGCGCGGAGGACGCAGAGGAGCATCTCGGCCCTCACGGGCCCGTCCAGGCCCGCGGCTACTGGGAAAGCATCTGGTTGCGCCTGCGCAAGGACAGGCTTGCAATCGCCGGTGCCGTCTTCATCGTCGTTCTGATCTTCGTCGCGTTCATCGGGGCGCCGCTTGCCGACTACCTGCTCGGTCACGGGCCGAACGACATCAATCCGATTCCCGGTCCCGGCGGCGGAATCGACGATCAACTCCTTCCCGTGAAGCCCTGGACGTACGTGAACCATCTCTTTGACGACGGCACGGTCGAGAGCCAACTGTACATTCTCGGCGCCGCCGACACCGCGGGACGCGACGAGTTCCTGCGCCTCCTCAAAGGTGCCCAGGTGTCGCTCGAGGTCGGGATCGGCGCCACGGCCATCTCGATGTTCATAGGGCTCGTTCTCGGGTCGATGGCGGGATTCTTCCGTGGCACG
>SHVL01000062.1 GCA_009694305.1 Thermoleophilia bacterium | reverse complement strand
CGAGCACTGGCCGGAGCGCGTCCTCACCATGCAGCGCAACTGGATCGGGCGCTCTCGCGGAGCGCGTGTCATGTTCAGGGTCGCCGGGAGCGGGGAGGAGCTGCCGGTCTTCACGACCCGTCCGGACACGCTGTTCGGGGCGACGTTCTTCGTCATCGCGCCTGAAAACCAGCTCGTCTCACGGCTCGTCAGCGGTTCGGAACACGAGGCAGACGTGCTCGAATACGTCCGTCGGACGGCCGCGCGTTCGGAGGTCGAGCGGGCGGAGAAGGACAAGGACGGCGTCTTCACCGGACGCTTCGCGGTCAACCCCGTCAACGGCGAGTCGATCCCGATTTGGGTCGCCGACTACGTGCTGATGGGGTACGGCACCGGCGCGATCATGGCCGTGCCGGCGCACGACGAGCGCGACCACGCGTTTGCCGAGCGTTACGGGATCGAGATCCGGCCGGTCGTCGTGCTGGTGGGCGAGGAGCTACCCGAGGGCGCTGCGTACTCGTCCCACACCGCGGGCGAGGTGCTCGTCAACTCCGGCCCGTTCGACGGGCTCGCGAGCCCCGAGGCGAAGGAGCGGATCGTCGCCTCGCTCGCCGAGCGTGGTCTCGGTGAGGAAACGATCGGCTACCGACTGCGCGACTGGCTCTTCTCCCGACAGCGGTACTGGGGTTGCCCGATCCCGATCGTTCGCTGCCCTACTTGTGGCGAGGTCGGTGTTCCCGACGATCAGTTGCCCGTCCTCCTGCCGGATATCACGGAGGTTGCCCCGAAGGGCCGCTCGCCGCTCGCCGCGGCGGAGGACTTTGTCGAGACGACGTGCCCAACATGCGGCGGGCCCGCTGAGCGGGAGACCGACACGATGGACACTTTCGTCGACTCCTCCTGGTACTTCATTCGCTACACCGACCCGGCCAACACCGATCTCCCGTTCGACCGGGAGATCGCCGACCACTGGCTGCCGGTCAACCAGTACATCGGCGGCATCGAGCACGCAGTTCTGCATCTTCTGTACGCGCGGTTCTTCACGAAGGTGATGAACGAGCTCGGCCTGTGCTCGTTCCGTGAGCCGTTTGCGCGCCTGTTCAACCAGGGGATGGTCACGGCCGGCGGTGCCAAGATGTCGAAGTCGAAGGGCAATGTGATCAACCCCCTCGACTACGTCGAGCGCTACGGGGCCGACACGGTGCGGTTGTACACGCTCTTCATGGGCCCGGCCGACGAGGACATGGACTGGCACGACAACGGCCTCGAAGGAATCTGGCGCTTCCTCAACCGCGTCTGGCGGATCGCCCACGAGCAGGCCGCAGTGGTCGCGGGCGACCCCGGTGACGGCCCGCTGGCACGCAAGACGCACCGGACGATCGCAAAGGTGACTGACGACATCGACCGGCGTTTCTCGTTCCACACGCCGATCGCGGCGTTGATGGAACTCGTCAACGAGATCCAGAGGAACCCTGACGACCCGGCCGCCCGCTTTGCAACCGAAACGGCCGTCTCCCTGATGCAGCCGTACGCCCCCCACCTCGCCGAGGAGCTCTGGGGTGTGCTCGGTGAAGGCAGGCTGTGGGAACGGGACTGGCCCGTGGCCGATCCGGCTCTGCTCGTCGAGGACGAGGTCGAGATCGTGGTTCAGGTGAACGGCAAGGTGCGTGACAGGCTTCGCGTAGCCGCCTCGATCGGCGATGACGAGCTCCTGGCGTTTGCACTCGCATCCGAGCGTGTGCAAGCGCACGTAGGGGGCCAAGAGCTCCGCAAGACGATCGTCGTTCCCGGGAAGCTCGTCTCGCTCGTCGTCTGAGTCCGGTTCGACCGCTCTTAGAACTCGAATCAGAATGACGGTTCGTCGCTGGGGCGTGATGGGCGAGTGCGATGCGAGGACGCAGGGAGCCGCAGATATGGGACATATCTGGGCGACCGAGGACGAAGCAGCGTGCCGCCCAGCGCGTTCCGGTGGCACAAGTCTCATTTCGATTCGAGTTCTTACAGGTCAGACGAGACGCAACGCCCGTGCCGAACGGTCGCCGGGGGGGCGTCTCCTTCCTACCGAGTGGTGGCAGGGGTGGCCGGTCGCGTGGGGTTGTCTCTGTTGCCTGCCAGCGATGGCCTGCGTGAGCCGGTCGCCGGGTGCGTCTGGGGTCTGCTGCGGGTGCGTCTGGGGTCTGTTGCGGGTGCGTCTGGGGTCTGCTGCAAGGTGTCGGAGGTCGCCGGTTGCCGGGGTTTCCTCTGGGGTCTGTTGCGGGTGCGTCTGGGGTCTGTTGCAAGGTGTCGGAGGTCGCCGGTTGCCGGGGTTTCCTCTGGGGTCTGCCGGGGTTGCGGCTGGGTTCTGCCAAACGGTGGTGGGGTGTAGGCGCTCCTGTCGGTCTGTCTCATATCTGCGGCTCCCTGCACCCTCTCATCGCACGCGCCCGTCACCGCCCCGGCCCCCGCTTGGTGATGGCGCCGTGCGCTTCAGCAGGCGCGCGCGGTCGTTCGATTGCGCATGACGTCACCGCCACGGCCGGTGGATGAATCGTCACACACCCGACACACACCCGGCACAAAGACGTTACATATCTGTTGCCATACTAGACGACATGATCTTCGAGAAGCTTCCGCGGAGACACACTGCCATCCTTCTCATCGTTGGCGTCTGCGTGCTCGGGCTCGTGGGCAAGCGACTGGCGGCCACGGGGACGGCGCGTGCGCCCGCAGCCCAGGCTCTCTCCCTCAGCGACGTACAGCCGAGCGGTCAAGCCGTCAGCGCTCCCGCCCTCATCGTCTATGTCGTTGGTGCGGTGCGCCACGCGGGACTTGTCAGACTGCCGGAGGGAGCGAGGGTCGCGGATGCGGTCGAGCGCGCGGGCGGCCCCACCAGGCGTGCCGATCTTGCCCTCGTGAATCTCGCGGCACCGGTGGCGGACGGCCAGCAGGTCATCGTTCCGCGCCGTGTCGTTATCGCCTCAGGTGAGGCGGCTGGAGTCACTGCGTCTGTCCCTGCGAAGGTGAGTCTCGGAAGCGCAACCCTCGACCAACTCGACGAACTACCGGGAATCGGCCCTGTCACTGCGCAGAAGATCCTCGACTGGCGGCAGTCGCACGGCCCGCTGCGCTCCGTGGAAGACCTCGACGCCATCCCCGGAATCGGGCCCGCCCGCGTGGAGCAACTCCGTGACCTCGTGACTCCGTGACTCCGTGACTCCGTGACTCCGTGACTCCGTGACTCCGTGACTCCGTGACTCCGTGACTCCGTGACTCCGTGACCTTCTTGCCTCTTGCCTCTTGCCTCTTGCTTCTTGCCTCTTGCCTCTTGCCTCTTGACACCTTGAACCGCCTGCGCCTCGCGCTCGATCGTGGCTGGCCTGCTCTCGTCCTCGCCGCGCTCGCCCTCGGCCTCGCCGCGGCGAACTGGGTCTCGTTCCCGTGGCCCGCAGGCATCGTCGCGGTCTTCGCGGCGGGTGCGGCGTCCTTCCGGCTGCCGGAGCCGGCACGGCTCGCCCTCGTTGCAGTGGCGCTCGGCGCAGCAGGGTTGTGGTGGGGTGGGCTCCGTCTCCACGAGTTCGAGCGGAGCTACCTCGCGACGCGCGTCGGGCAGCCGGCAGGCGCGCAGGTCGTCGTCAGCGGAGCCCCGAGCCAGTCGCGCTTCAACGTGCGCGTCCTCGCCGACGTGCGACGGTTCGACGGTATCTCGTTGCGGGAAAAGGTCTTGCTCGAGTTGCCCGCGGGCCGGGCGCCCCCTCAGGGGGCCGTGCTCGAACTCCGAGCGCGCCCGGTCACCCCGAGAGGGCCCGAGACCGGCTTTGACGAGCGAGGCTGGCTCGCCCGAAAGGGAATCCACGTCGTGCTCCATGCGAGCGGTCCCTGGCACATCGTCGGTCGGCGGGGCGGAATAGGAGGCGTCGGCGACCGGTTGCGCACGACTATTGCGAATGCGCTTGCACTCGGCACCTCGGGCGAGCGGCGGTCGCTCGTGATCGGAGTCGTGCTCGGGGCAGATGAGGGCATCGACCCGGAACTCCGCGATGCATTCAAGGCATCAGGTCTCTACCATCTGCTCGCGGTATCGGGTCAGAACATCGTCTTCATTGGCTTCGGGGTCATTGGTCTCGCGTACGTGACCGGTCTTTCGCGGACCGTCGGCCACTCGCTTGCGATCGTGGCGATCCTTGCGTATGCCCTCGCGGTTGGGTGGCAGCCCTCGGTGGTGCGGGCCGCTGTCGCCGGCTGCCTGGCGTCGTTGGCCTGGCTTCTTTCGCGTCCGGGCGATCGCTGGCACACGATGGCGCTGGGCGCGGTCGTTCTGCTTGCGTGGACGCCTCGTTCGCTGCTCGAGCCGGGCTTTCAGCTTTCGTTCGTGGCAGTTGCGGCGATCTTCCTCGTCATGCCGCGCCTGCGTCGCATCCATGAGGGATATCCGGTTCCACTGTGGGCCGTCGAGGTCGTTGGCATCTCGACGGCGTGCGGAATCGTGACGGCACCGATCCTCTGGTTGCAGTTCGGCACCATCCCGCTCTGGACCGTGCCCGCGAACGCCCTCGCAGAGCCGGCCATGCCGGTGTTGCTCGGGTGCGGGCTCGGAGCCGCCATCCTCGCCCCGGTTCTACCGCCGGCAGCGGTCGCGCTCTCCTGGCTTGCGGGAGCCGCTGCCGCGTGGATCGCGTTCTCGGCACGTCTGATCGCGTCACTTCCCTACGCGCAGACATCGTCTCCGGCGGTCGTGCTCGTGCTCGCCGGAGTCATCCTCGCTGCAGTTGGCTTGCGAGCGCTACCCCGGTATCGGCGGCGCGCAGCGGTGGTCACCGTCGTCGCATTGCTGCCGCTTGTGGCAGTCGGTTGGTGGGCTCTGCACCCACCACCGGCATGGTCGCCACCGGCGGGGCTGCGCGTGACGTTCCTCGATGTCGGGCAGGGGGACGGCATCCTCTTCGAGACGCCGCAGGGAGCCATTCTCGTCGATGCAGGGCCACCCGAAGCGCGTGTCGATCGCCAGTTGCGTCGTCTGGGGCTGCACGCTCTTGCCGCGCTCATCACCACGCATGCGCACCGTGACCATGTCGGTGGCGCCCCGGCCGTCCTGCGCAGCCTCGAGGTCGGAGGCGTGATCGACCCGATGCAGCCGGGGGTCGGATTCGACGAGCGCGAGTTGCGTAGAACCGCCCGGCTACTCGGCGTCCCTCTCGTCCCTGCCCGGGCGGGGCATGAGTACGCGCTCGGGCGGTTGAGGCTGCAGATGCTGTGGCCCGATCACGCGGGCTCGCGTGACGAGGATCCCCACGTGCACGGCACCGTCCTCCTCGCTAGCTTCGGGACGATAGATCTGCTGCTGACGGGCGATTCCGAGTCGGCCGTGACCCGCTCGCTGCCCCTGCGCCGGGTCGAGGTGCTCAAGGTCGCGCACCACGGCTCCTCCGACGACGGTCTTGCCGAAGAGCTTCGCATCCTGCAGCCCCGTCTTGCCGTGATATCGGTCGGTGCGCACAACGACTACGGTCATCCCCGGGCCGACACGCTCGCTGCTCTCCACACGCAGCCCGGACTTGCGGTGCTCCGAACAGACGAGAACGGACGTGTGGTGCTCGAGTCCGACGGGAGGTCGCTGACCGTCCGTACGGAACGTCCAGTACGGTAGGCACATGAGCGAAAAGTCCGCGCTGAAGCCTGCCTACCTCATCTCGGGCAGCGATCGACCGAAGGTCGAGCAGGCCATACGCCGGCTGCGCGCGAGGTTCGTAGCGGAGTCCGTGGAGATCGTCTCTGCACTCGAGGTCACGGGGCCCGACGTCGTCAATCTCTGCAACTCGGGCAGCCTCTTCGGTGATGCCCGGCTCGTTGTCGTCACCGATATCGACGGGCGCAAGAAGGAAGAGCACCGTCCTCCGACCGGGGGGTGGAAAACAGCCGACGTTCAGGCTGTCGTCGCATATCTTGCAGCGCCGGCGCCCGACACCGTCCTCGCGTTGGTCGGTCTCGAGGTAAAGAAGGACGCGGCGATCGCCAAGGCCTGCGCCAGGATCGACAAGCTGCTCTTCTACGAGGTCGCAAAGCACGGACGCGTCGCCTGGGTGGCGGAGCGCTTCCGTCAGGAGGGTGTCAAGGCGGAGACCGACGCGTGTGCGCTGCTCGTCCAGTACATCGGAGAGACCGACCTCCACGCGCTTGCCAACGAGATCACAAAGATCGCCACGTGGGCCCAGGGCGAGCCGATCGGCGTTACCGAGGTCGAACAGCTCGTCACCCCCGTTGCCGGCATCGCACCGTTTGCGCTCACGGATGCGTGGGCGGAGCGTCGGCAGGGACGGCTACTCGACCTCTGTGAGACGATCTTCGAGCGGTCGGACAAATCACGCCGAGACACCGCGCCGAGGCTCGCGGCGACGCTCAACGGGCACGTGAGCCGCATGCGCCAGCTCAAACGGCTTGCCGACGACCGCGTGGCAGCGAGAGATGCCGCGCTCGCTCTCGGCATGCACCCGTTCGCGGGCGAGAAGGCATACCGCCACGCCGAGGGCTTCTCCCACGTGGAGCTTGCGAGCGCAACCGTCCGCTTTGCCGAGCTCGATCTCGCGCTCAAGGGTGGCAGCAGGCTCGCCGCCGACGTCGAGTTGCAGCGCGCGCTCATCGCCGTCAGCGCGGAGCCGGGGCAGACGTAGAAGCCCGCGCGACGACGTCGCCCGGAGAGTGTGGTGCGTGAGAGTGCGAGAGACTAGGCGGCGGCCGTGGCCACGAGACGCGCTGCCTGAGCCTTCTTGCGCCCGGCCGTGTTCTTGTGGATCGAACCGTTCGATGCCGACTTGTCGATCAGGCGGACGAGCGCGAGGTGCTCGGTCGCGACGAGATCGGACTCACCCGCAGCAACGGCTGATTCGAGCCGTTTTGTCAGCGTCCTGATCGTCGAGCGGTAGCGGAGGTTCTCGTCCCGCTGGCGGACGGCGATGAGTACGCGCTTTTTCTGTTGCTTGATGTTCGGCATAGACCCTCGAGCGTAGGAATGTCCGCAGCTTGCGGACGGGGAAGATGGTAGCAGAGTGGCGGGGGCGTCTCGAACGAACGACACGAGTCCGTGCGGTTCGTGCAAAGGTGAGGAGCGTGTCCGCGCCGAACTCGACCGGGATGAACGATGATGCCGACCCCGGGGAAGCCCCTGCGCTCGAGACGGGACAGCATCGGAAGCTTGCTCGCTCGACCCTGATCTTCTCGGTCGCGACCGGAGTCTCCCGCGTGCTCGGCCTCGTGCGCGAGATGGTCGCGGCCTACTACTTCGGAATCAACGGCCTGATCAACGCGTTCGTCGTCGCGTTTCAGATTCCAAATCTCGTTCGGGCACTCCTCGCCGACGCGGCCCTGTCGGGAGCCTTCGTCCCCGTCTTCAGCGATCTGCTCGACAAGGGTGAGCGCAAGCGGGCCTGGCGGGTCGCCTCCACGATCTTCTGGCTCGTCCTGCTCGTTCTCGGGGGCCTGACCGCGCTGTTCATCCTCATTGCACCCATCCTGATGCGGCCGTTCGGTGATCCCGGCGGCGACTTCGACCTCGCGGTCGGCCTGTCGCGCGTCCTCTTCCCGATCGTCGTGCTGCTCGGGCTCAGCGGTGTGATCGTCGGGATCCTCAACACCTACGACCACTTCACCGTGCCGGCTCTGACGCCGGTGTTCTGGAATCTGGCGATCATCGCGGGGCTCTGGCTGGGCGTGCCGCGCGTGAGTGGAGAGGATGCGCAGTTGTACGTCTACGCCGGCGCAATTCTCGTCGGCACTCTGATTCAACTCTTTCTGCCGGTGCCCTGGCTGCGAGGTCTCGACGGTCGCCTGCAACTCGTGCTCGACTGGCGCGACCCGGCGGTGCGCCGCTTCTTCAGGCTGATGCTGCCCGTGACGCTGACGCTGGGGCTCGTCAACGTGAACGCGGTGATCGACACGCTGTTTGCATCGCGGCTACTCGATCCCGATCTCGCACCTGCGGCGATCAACGCGGCGTTCAGGCTGTACATGCTGCCGCAGGGCATGTTTGCGGTCGCGGTCGCGACGGTGTTGTTCCCGGCTCTCGCCCGTCTTGCGGCCCGGAACGACCTCGACGGCTTTCGGGCTACGGTCAGCACCGGCCTGCGCCAGATCGCGTTCCTGCTGATCCCTGCCTCCGTCGTGTCCGCGGTGCTCGCCGAGCCGATCGTGCGGGTCGTCTACGCGAGAGGGGCCTTCACCGAGTCCGACGTGGCGGTCGTCGCCGGCTGCCTCGCCGCATTTTCGCTGGGCCTCGTCTTCAACGGCTGGATGCTGATGCTGACGCGCGGCTTCTACGGTCTCCAGTCGAACTGGATCCCGACCGGAGTCGCCATCGGCACGCTTGGTCTCAATGCGGTCCTCGACAGTGTCCTTTACCGGGTCGGAATCTGGGGCATTCCGTTTGCAACATCGATCGTCAACGTCATCGGTGCCGGGCTTCTCGTCTTCTTCCTCCGGCGGCGCGTCGGCGGCATAGGCCTCGCACGTGTCACCGGCGCGATCGTGCGCGTGACACTCGCCTCCGTGGTACTCGGGGCCGTCGCATTCGGCGTGTGGCACACGCTCGACCGTGCGCTCGGGCGCTCGGTCGTCGCCCAGATCGTGTCGCTCGGTGTCGCACTCGCGCTCGGCGGTGCCGTCTATCTCGGCTCCTGCAGGCTGCTTCGCTTGCACGAGTTCGACGTGCTGCGCGACACGGTTCTCCGCCGGGCCGGGTAGCGACGACGCTCGTCGCACGTCGGATGGGACGTCCCGCAAACGGCGACACCGGAGTGATGCGCGAGTGCCGCCGCCCGGCGATCGAGGGAAAACCTCATCGCAGCTAGCATCGACGGCTGATCGCCATGGACCAGAGCCGGATTCGCAACTTCTCCATCATCGCGCATATCGACCACGGGAAATCGACCCTGGCCGATCGTATTCTCCAGCTCACCGACACTGTCGCCGACCGGGACATGCGCGAGCAGTTGCTCGACTCTATGGATCTCGAGCGCGAGCGTGGGATCACGATCAAGGCGCAGGCGGTGCGCGTTGCGTGGAAGGGCTACCAGCTGAACCTGATCGACACGCCGGGACACGTTGACTTCACCTACGAGGTCTCACGCTCGCTTCAGGCGTGCGAGGGGGCCCTGCTGGTGGTGGATGCGGCGCAGGGGATCGAGGCGCAAACGCTAGCGAACGCCTATCTCGCGATCGAGAACGAGCTCGAGATCGTCCCTGTCGTGAACAAGATCGATCTTCCCTCGGCAGACCCCGACGGAGCGGCACGCGAGGTGACGCAGCTGCTCGGTGGCGACCCTGACGGGGTCGTGCGGATCTCCGCCAAGACCGGGATCAACGTCGATCAGGTGCTCGATTCGATCGTCGAGCGGATCCCTCCTCCCGCCGGCGACCCCGACGCGCCGCCCCGAGCGCTGATCTTCGACTCGTCCTACGACCAGTACCGCGGCGTGATCGCGTTCGTGCGGGTCGTGGACGGCAGCTTCGAGACGGGCTCGGGTCTGCGGGCCATGGCGCTCGGTACCCAGTTCGATGCCGAGGAGCTCGGGTTCATGTCGCCGTCGCGCGTGCCGGTGAAGACGCTCCAGGCCGGCGAGGTCGGATACGTGATCACCGGGCTCAAGGACGTCTCGGCGCTCCGCGTCGGCGACACGCTGACGACGCGCAAGGGGGCTCCCGCCGAATCCCCGCTGCCCGGCTACAAGGAAGTCAAGCCGATGGTGTTCGCCGGTCTGTTCCCGAGCGACTCCGACGACTACCCCGAGCTGCGCGATGCGCTCGAGCGCCTGAAGCTGAACGACGCAGCGCTCTTCTACGAGCCCGAGACATCGCGGGCGCTCGGCTTCGGCTTCCGTTGCGGCTTCCTCGGCCTGCTACACATGGAGATCGTGCGCGAGCGGCTCGAGCGCGAGTTCGACCTCGACCTGATCGTCACGGCACCGAACGTCGCCTACAGGGTTCTCGAGCGCAACGGTGCCTGGCGCGAGGTGCACAACCCGTCCGAGATGCCGGCCGAGCTGGAAGAGGTCGAGGAGCCGTACATCCGGGCCTCGATTATCGTCCCGAAGGAGTATGTCGGCACCGTGATGGAGCTGAACAACGAGCGGCGCGGCACCTTCGATCACCTCGAATACCTCTCGCCAGAGCGCGTCCATCTCACCTACGAGCTCCCGCTCGCCGAGATCGTGCTCGACTACTACGACCAGCTCAAGTCACGGACGCGAGGGTACGCCAGCTTCGACTACGACCTCTCCGGTTTCAAGAGCGGCAAGCTCGTGCGGGTGGACGTGCTCGTCGGGGGTGAGCCGGTCGATGCCCTGTCGCTCATCATCCACCGCGAGTTCGCGTATGACCGCGGGCGACTGCTCGTCGAGAAGCTGCGTGCGGAGATTCCACGGCAGATGTTCGACGTGCCGATCCAGGCTGCGATCGGTTCGCGTGTGATCGCCCGCGAGACCGTCAAGGCGCGTCGCAAGGACGTGCTCGCGAAGTGCTACGGCGGCGACATCTCGCGGAAGCGCAAGCTGCTCGAAAAACAGAAGAAGGGCAAGAAGCGGATGAAGCAGGTCGGTGGTGTCGAGGTGCCACAGGAGGCCTTCCTCGCCGTGCTCAATCTCGATGGGGACAAGAAGAAGTAGGAGATGGCGGTCGGCGTCGAGCCGTTTTTCGTCCCGATCAACGGCGCTTTCGGGGCCGGCGGATGCGGGAGCATTCCGCTGGTGCTCACGGCCGCCGCGCCCGCACGAGAGGTGCTCGTGCAAGGGCGCGCCGATCGTGCGCGGGGTGCGGGCGGTCTGCCCGAGCGTGGTCTGTCCGAGCGCGGTCTGCCCGAGCGTGGTCTGCCCGAGCGTGGTCTGTCCAGGTGTGGTCGGGGAAACGTGCGTGGGCCGGAGCGCGCCGGGAAGGCTGTCCGTCGATGACAGGCGACGTGGGAGGCGCACGGCACCTCTACGTGCACCTGCCGTTCTGCGTGCACCGGTGCGGCTACTGCGACTTCGTCACGGTGGTCGGTCGGCAGGATCAGCACGAGGCCTACGTCGATGCGTTGCTGGCCGAGCTCGAGCATGAGCGCAGCGCTCTGGCCGACCCTCTCGAGACGGTCTTTCTCGGCGGTGGGACGCCGACGTTCACCGAGCCCGAGGCGCTCCACCGGGTGCTGGCCGCCCTCCCCGCTGCTGCGGAGGTAACCGTCGAGGCGAACCCCGAGACGATGACCCCGGGACTGGCCGAGCTCCTGCGCGACGGCGGCGTCAACAGGATCTCACTCGGGGCCCAGACGTTTACCCCGCGGCTGCTCGACGTGCTCGAGCGTGTTGCCTCTCCGGACGACGTCCGAAGGGCTGTGCATACTCTTCGTGATGCCTCTTTCGACAACATTTCGCTCGATGTCATCTACGGCATTCCGGGCCAGGAGCCCTCCGATCTCGCCCACGACCTCGCGGAGGCTCTCGCGCTCGCGCCCGAGCACCTTTCTCTCTACGAGCTCGAAGCGAAACCGGGCACGCGGTTCACCCATGCCTGGGGTGGCGAGCTCGACCGCCAGTCGGAGGCGATGGAAGGGTACTTCGAGCGTGTCGTCGAGACGCTGACCCACGCCGGCTATCGCTGGTACGAGACGGCGAACTTCTGTCTCGTAGGCGACCGGGCGATGGGGCGTGACCTCCGCGCCCACCACAATCTAGGCTACTGGCAGGGACGCGACTACCTCGGTGTCGGGATCGGGGCTGTGTCAACTCTCGGTGAGGAGCGGCGGCGGAACGGGGCCTCGATCGGGCGATATATCGGTGCGCTCAGTGTCGGCGGTGCGCCCGGTGCGCTCAGTGTCGGCGGTGCGCCCGGTGCCGGCGGTGCGCCCGGTGCGCCCGGTGCGCCCGGTGTCGGCGGTGCGCCCGGTGCGCCCGGTGTCGGCGGTGCGCCCGGTGCGCCCGGTGCCGGCGGTGCGCCCGGTGTCGGCGGTGCGCCCCCGCGCGAGCTGGAGCAGCTCGATCCGCTGACGAAGGCGCAGGAGCGGCTGATGCTTGGTTTGCGCCTCGACGAGCCGGTTCCGCTCGACGGGCTGGAGTCCGCCATCGACCCCGCAGGCCTCGAGCGGATGGTGGCGGGAGGGCTCGCCGTTATCGCAGGGCGGTCGGGCGAGGGTGATGGGCAGACGCTGTCGCTCACGCACCGCGGGCGCTTCCTGGGCGGAGGGGTGACGGCCGAACTGCTGGCCTGAGTCCCGATCGAGCGCCGGGTGCATGAACGCGAGGCGATCCTCGGGGTCGTCAGGACGGGGGACGGGGTCGTGCAGGCCGGTCGTCTGAGGACCTTGCGCTTCCACGGAGCGCACCGTCCCGGTGAGGCCCCGACTGAAGGACACAGGGCCTCACCCGGACAGGGAGCGGCCTGGCGGGCCCTACGAGATGCAACGCCGATACACAAGGGTGGATTCAGGCTCAGAACTCGAAGCAAAATGAGACTTGTGCCGCCAAAACGCGCTGGGCGGCACGCTGCTTCGTCCTCGGTCGCCCGGATATGTCCCATATCTGCGGCTCCCTGCGTCCTCGCATCGCACTCGCCCATCACGCCCCAGCGACGAACCGTCATTCTGATTCGAGTTC
>SHVL01000061.1 GCA_009694305.1 Thermoleophilia bacterium | reverse complement strand
TGGATCAGCCTGCGACGGATACGCATTACACGGGTGCTTTGCCAGCCTTTTTCTATCAGGGGCTCGGGATCAGCTGTGGTGCGCTTCCCGGATACAAAAGCACGGGTGTGTTTGTCGGGTCGGGTGGTTTGGGTGACGCTGGCATCTACTTGTATCTGGCGAAGATCTGAGCGGCTGTGTGTCGGGCCTTGCCCGTGTGGGTGGGGCCTGACAGCGTGGTAGGCAGCGGGACACCCGTAGCCTGCAGCAGCGCCGGTGCGCCCCAGTTTGATCCCCCCAGCTTATGTCACGAGTCGCGGCACCCGACGCGCCCACCGAAGTCCGGCCTGCCGGTGACCGGCTTCAGCCGGCCGCCAGGGTTCCGTCCCTCCGCCTGAGCTCGTTACTGAGTCCCGCGATCCCCGACGGCCCGACGCCGCAGCAGCCACCGAGATACCGGGCGCCGAGTGCCATCCAGGTCGCGACGTCTTCTCCGGAGAAGCCCGCTGCCGGGCCCTCCCACACCTTCGCATTCGCATCCCAGCTCTGACCTCCGTTCGGGTAGGCAACGAGCGGAAGGTCAGTGACCCGCCCGATCCGCTCGAGCAGAGGTGCGACGTTGGCGGGGGCCGTGCAGTTGACACCGATCGCGATCACCAAAGGGTCTGCGAGAGCGGCGGCAACTGCAGTCTCGATCGGGTCGCCACCCCAGGTCGTCGAGCCGTCGCGGCAGGTGAACGTGACCCAGGCGGGGATCGGCGCTAACCCGTCGAGACTGCCAAGGATTGCGCGCGCCTCACGGGTCGACGAGATCGTCTCGATCGCGAGCATGTCGGGTTGCGTCGCTACGAGAACCCGCAGGCGCGCCACGTGGAACTCGACCAGCGAGGCGTCGTCCACCGTGGGCGCCCGGTACTCGGAACCGTCGCCGAGGGTCGCACCGTATGGGCCGACAGAGGCGGCGACCAGGACGTCACGGGCGCACGCCGGATCCTCGAGCGCGAACCGCCTCCGTCCCTCGACGGCAAGCGTGGTCGTCGATCGAAGCGCTGCGGTCGCTTCGTCTGGCGTAAGGCCCGCGGCGACGAAACCCGCCTCGCTCGCCTGGTAGCTCGAGGTCAGGATCACGCGGGCACCCGCACGCAGGAACGCGAGGTGGGCCGCGACAATCGCCTCGGGATCGTCGATCAGGAGTCGCGCCGTCCAGAGCCGGTCGTCGAGTCGGTGCCCCGCCTCCTCGAGCGCCGTCGAGAGGCCGCCGTCCACGACCCGCACGATCATCTCCGCTTCAGCTACCCACGAGGAAGCGATCGACGGCGCGTCGGCTTGCGAGCAGACGGCTCTCGTGCGACCCCTCGAGCTCGACCCAGGGCGAGCCGCTTGCTCGCGCACGTTCGAGATAGCGCTCGTGCATCCACTCCCGCTGGTCGTCGAACTCTCTGATTCCGTCGTGCCGCCACGGCACGTCGAGGCCGCAGACGAGAAAGAGGTCATAGTTCCGTCCGGCGAAGTCGTCAAACGCATTCGTCGGGCTCCCGAGGTACACCTGGTGGAAGAGTTTCGTCGTGAACGCATCCGTGTCACAGAACAGCACCTTGTGCGCGGATTCGGCGAGGCAGTCCTCGTACCAGCACTGGATCCTTGCAATGTGGGTGAACTCGGCGCTCGTCCACGGCACTTCGGGGTCCCGTCCTATCTCGGTGTAGGCCCGACCGTACTCCGGGTTCCACACGGTGCCGTACGCGGCTGCGAGCGCTCGCGCCAGCGTGGTCTTCCCGGTCGATTCGCCACCGAGGAGGCAGATGCGCTTGACTGGCCCGGGCACCGCTGCAGCCTACGGGATCCGCACCCTGGCCGACGCGCCGACAACCACTCCGAGTAGGATCATCGTCGGTGGACGGTGCAAGGCGGCTGAGTCAGGCGATCGCAGAGGGCGATGGGATCTCCGTGCTCGTGGAGGTCTCGGACATCGAGGGCGCCCGGGCCGCGGCGGAGCAGGGCGCCGAGGGGCTCGTCGTCCGACACCACGCCGGAGCGATCCGGGAGATTTCCAGCCTGCCGCTGCTCGGATTCGGCAGCGCCGATGACCTCGGCGCTATCGACGCCGTGGTCGTGGATGTCTCGAAGGTCAGGGGCTCTCTTCGCGAAGTCATCGCCGCTGCGCACGACAGGGGCCTCGAGTGTGTGCTGCGGGTGAGTGAGGAGGACGACCTCGAAGCAGTGCTGGACATCGTTGACCCCGAGATCCTCCTGCTTTCGGCGGACGAGGCAGACGACGAGCAACCGCCTCTGGAGCGTCTTCTCGACCTGCTTCCCGACATCCCCGCCGGCAAGCTCGCGATTGCCGAGCTCTTCGGAGCAAGCCGTGCGGACGTGATCGAGCTCGAACGGGCCGGAGTTGACGCCGTGATCGTCTCGGGTAGCGATATCGGATCGCTCGTGGGTGACACGCTTCCCGATCTCTGATCGGAGGGTCGCCTTCGTGGCGATCCTCGGTCTTGCCGCCGTGCTCCGGCTTGTCGGTATCGGCTATGGGCTGCCGCTCGCCGTCCTCGACCCGGATGAGGCGAGCATCGTGCCGCGCGCGTGGCGGATGGGACAGGGGCATCTCGATCCGGGGTGGTACGACTACCCGTCGCTTCTGATGGGACTGCTGGCGCCCGTGCAGTCGTTCTCCGGGGCCCCGTCTCTCGGCGCGGCACGGGGGGTGGCCGTGCTGCTCGGGCTCTGCGGTGTCGGTGCCACGTGGTGGCTCGGCAGACGGGCCTATGGCACGGGTGCCGCAATCGTGGGCGCGGCTGCCGTGGCGGTCGCAACGACGCACGTTGCCTACTCGCGCGTGGCGGTGACGGACGTGCTCCTGGCGCTCGCCGTGACGTGTGCGCTCGCGCTTGCCGTCGAGGGGCGGATCGAGTGGGCCGGGCTGGCTGTCGGACTCGCGGCCTCGGCCAAGTATCCGGGTGCGCTCGCTGCCGTTCCCGTGGTGGTCGCGGGGTGGGGGAGATGGCGCTCTCTCGGGCGTGCTGCAGCACTCGCGGTAGGTGGATTTGTGGTGACGAGCCCGTTCGTTCTGATCCACGCGGGCGCGTCGTGGGGCGATATCTCGCGTGTCCAGCGTCTTGCCCGCGCCGGGTGGCTCGGCTTCGAGAACGATCCGGTCGCACCCCTTGCCTACCTCGATCGTCTGTGGGCGGCGGTCGGGCCGCTGCTGCTCGTCGCCGCGGTCGGCCTCGTTGCTGCTCTCGTACGGCGCAGCCGCACCGACCTCGTCCTCCTCTCGTTTGTGGGCGCCTACTGGCTGACGCTGATGCCGCAGGCTGCGCACTTCGACCGCTACGTCCTTCCTCTCGTCCCGGTGCTCGCCGTGTTCGCGGGAAGCATCAGAGCCATCGTGCCGGTCGCCCTCGTGTCCCTCGTCGTCCCTCTTGCGTGGAGCGTCTCCGACACGCGCGAGCTCACCCGCACCGACACCCGTCTCCGTGCCGAGGCCTGGGTTGGCGCGAACGTCCCTCTCGACGACGCGATCGCTGCCGATCCCTCGACGTTGCCACTCTCGGGCAGGCCGGTGGTTCGACTCGAGCTTCCCGGACCGGGACGCCCGTTCGATCCAGAGCGTGACCTCGAGAGGCTTCGCCGGGAAGGCGTCAGGTGGGTGATCATCTCCGGCGCCGTCACCGACCGGGTGCTGGCCGCGCCCGACCGCTACCCCCGGGAGACACTGTTCTACGAGGCGCTCGGTCACGGCCTCGATCCTGCGTTTGCCGTTGCTCCGGGCGATCCAGGCCTCGCCGGCCCGTGGGTGCGCGTCTACCGACTGGAGTAAGAACTCGAATCAGAATGACGGTTCGTCGCTGGGGCGTGATGGGCGAGTGCGATGCGAGGACGCAGGGAGCCGCAGATATGGGACATATCTGGGCGACCGAGGACGAAGCAGCGTGCCGCCCAGCGCGTTTTGGCGGCACAGGTCTTATTTTGATTCGAGCTCTAAGACGTGCACGTTTCGAAGTGAAGCCGTGAAGGCCGGTGGCCGTCAGGGGGTTCCAAAAGAGGGCACAGCTACGATTGGCGTCATGCGAATCGTTGTCCGGGCTTTTCTCGGTGCGGCACTGCTTGCTGTTCCCTGGGCCTTCGCCGCCGGGGCGACGGAGGCCGGAGCGGCTTCCCCACGCTGCGCGCAACTCGGTGGCTGGCAGCGTCTTGCCAACAGGATTGACACGGCGGTGTACTGCCCGAGTTGGATGCCCGACCCACTCGTGCCGCAGATCGGCAACCACTGGAACAACATCGACTCGGTTGACCCCGACGGAAGTTACCTCGAGAGCTTTGCGTGGCAGGAGGCTGCGGGGCTCAACACGCAGGAGATCCACGTCAACCTGCGCGGCTATCCCGGGAAGGTGCGTATCCCACGGACGTGTCAGAGCGTCTCGACCGTCAACGGCAAGACGTTCCGCAAGAAGATCCCTTGCTTCCAGGACCGGAGGGGAACGTGGCGTTCGACGAACGGGCTCATGGTGACGAAGTACACGGTCAATCACGGCGCCGACTCCTGGCACGTGCTGTTTGCCTGGCGCTACGGCGGCTCGCTCTACACGATCAGCGAGCACGTTGCGCCTCCGCTCTCGTTCTCGAAGGTCGTTGCCAACCTGAAGCGGATGACGAACGGGCTCGTGCTCGTTCCACCGCGCTGATGCGTCTCACACGCCGCCAGGCGCTCGCGGGTACCGCGGGTGCGATAGCCGGCGCGGCGGGGATCTATGCGCTTGCCGACGGCCACGCTGACCTGCCGGCGCGCCCTCCGGCGACCTCGCCGCTCCCACCCGAACAGCACCTGCTAGAGGGCGTTCAGATCATCACCGACAACGGCGTCGAGATACTCGTGCCGCCCCTGCATCACGAGGTCGTGACCGCCACGTTGGCGACTGACGATCTCGGTGCGGCGCGTCACGGCCTCGAGAGCGTCCTCGCAGAGCTGGAAGCCCGCTATCCCACGACACCCGCGGGTCTCGGCATCACCGTGGCCTGGGGTCTGCCGTACTTCCGGCGCCATGTTCCCACCCGTTGGGCGCGGTTACAGCCGACCGATCTCCGGGCGCAGAAGCCCGCCCTGCTCGATGCCGTCCGCTTCTCGAGCGATCCCGAGGACACCGAGCTCGAGCAGAACGACGTAGCGGTGCTCCTGCGCAGCGACAGCCGACAGGCGATCGCGACGGCCGAGAAGATGCTCTTCGACGACCTCGACATATTCACGAAGACGACCATTAGGAGAGGCTTCGCGGGAGGTGGCCTGCCGCGGAGACTTGCGCTCGCCGCAGGCGTTCCCGGGGCCGAGCTGATCCCTCCCGAGGCAGAGCTCTTTCTCGGTTTCACCTCGACGCTGAGGGAGAACATCGGCCCGTCGAGGATCGCGAATCTCGAGACGCTCGGCCTCGCTCGGATCCCGCAGGGCTATTTCACTCACGGGACGCATATGCACCTTTCCCATATCCATGAGAACCTCGAGGCCTGGTACCTCAACGCGTCGCATGAGGAACGCGTGCAGACGATGTTTCGCCCTGGCCTCGAGGTGCCGCTCGGGACGCGCACCATCCCCCAGGCTCCTGGTGCGCTCTCGACCTCGGCCGACGTGCGCCGTGGTTATCGCGTGCACGGTGCGATCGGCCACAGTAGTGCTCTTCAGACCGCTTCCCGTCTCTCGCGTCGTCACGTCGGGCCCGACGGCACGGTGTACCCGGCAGGCGTTGTGATTCCCCAGCGTGCCGACTTCAACACGCTCGACAACCCGTTTCACTGGAGCGCGACGGGCACCGGTTCGGCCGGACCGGCCGCAGGTGTCCATTTCGTCATCTTCAACCCGACGAGCGATGACTTCCACCGCGTCCGGAACGCGATGGACGGCGTGCTGTCGGACGGGACGACGCTTCCTTTCGAGCCACGCGCGGAGGGGCAGGGCATCAACGAGTACCTCCGTACGACGAGGCGTCAGAACTTTCTCGTGCCGCCACGTGCCCACCGGTCGTTTCCGCTGTCCGAGATCCCGGCCTGACACCCGCGCCCCCGCTCGTCCGGGCGGTACGATCCGCGAGAAGGCCGAAGTGGCGGAACTGGTAGACGCACCGGACTCAAAATCCGGCGCCTGAAAGGGCGTGGGGGTTCGATTCCCCCCTTCGGCATCGGCTAGCAGGCAACTGTATGTCAGCGGCGGCCCGGCGCCGCGACGTCGTTCTTCTCCAACGGTCGTTTCTTCGCCGGGGTTGCCCGGCGCCGCCGACATCGGGCACCTACCTGCACTGCACTCCACACGCGGATCGGATTGTCGTAGACTTACCGCGATCTGACAGCTGAAGCGGCTCACGCCAGTGGCGAGGGGTCGTCAAACTTCCGCCCTAATCCGAAGGAGAGTCTCATGTTTGGAAAGAAAGTTGTGGTTCTTTTGAGCTTCGCGGTTGCGGTTGCGGTCGTCGCGGTCGTCGCGGTCGGCTGCGGCGGGAGCGAAGGGAGCGCACCGGAGGCGCTGCCGTCATCGTCGTGCACGGCTATCGAGTACGAGGGAGACGGGAATCCCGACTACCTGGTCGTCTCCGACTTGCCGCTCCAGGGTGCCTCCCGGGCTCAGGCAGTGCAGATAGTTGACGCAATCCGCTACGAGTTGAAGGCCCGGGATTTCAAGGCCGGGGACTACAACATCGGCTTCCAGAGTTGTGACGACTCGACCGCGCAGGCCGGGAAATGGGACTCCGGCAAGTGCAGCCAGAACGCAAACGCCTATGCCGCAAACGACAAGGTGATCGGCATCATGGGCACCTTCAACTCCGGCTGTGCCGCGATCGAGATTCCGATCGTGAACGAGGCACCAAACGGTGGGATCGCCATGATCTCGGCGGCCAACACGTATGTGTGTCTGACCCAGGGTGGCCCGGGCTGTGAGACGACGGAGCCGGACAGATACTATCCGTCAGGGACGCGCAACTATGCTCGTGTGGTCGCGAACGATGCCTACCAGGGTGGCGCGGACGCAGAGTTCGCACAGTCGATCGGGCTGAAGAACATCTACGTCATCAACGACAAGGAGGCGTACGGCCTCGGCGTCGCGACGAACTTCCAGAAGGCAGCGGAGTCGCTCGGCATCAAGATTGCGGGCTTCGAAGCGTATGACCCGAAGGCGTCATCGTACGAGGCCCTCTTCAAGAAGGTTCAGGCAAGCGGTGCCGACGGGGTCTTCGTCGGCGGCCTTATCTGCGAGAACGGTGCCCAGTTGATCAAGGACAAGGTTGCCGTACTCGGGGCCAATGACGGTGCGGTCAAGCTGATCACGCCCGACGGTTTCGCGACGCAGCAGACAATCGACGATGCCGGTTCGGCTTCTGCCGGCATGTTCATGTCGGTAGCCGGCCAGCCGATCGACCAGTTCACCGGTGAGGCCAAGGAGTTCGCGGATACCTTCTCCAAGGACTACCTCAAGGGCGAACCGATCGACCCGTACGCGATCTACGGGGCCCAGGGGGCCCAGGTTCTGCTCGATGCGATCGGCGCCTCGGACGGCTCACGCGCAGACGTGATTGCGAAGATGTTCGAAGCGAAGGTCGATCAGGGACTGCTCGGATCATTCGAAATCGGCGCAACCGGCGACCCCGAGGGAGCAAGCGGAGCAGTCACCGCGATCGTCGTCTACAAGGCGACCGACAAACTCGAGACGGTAAAGGTCATCTCGCCCTCCCAGGCGACCGTTGACGCGGCACTCGGAAAGTAAAAAGGCACCGGAGCAGTGAACTGGTTCAGTCGGCGGGAGGGTGTTGCCCTCCCGCCGACTTACTCATCGATCCGTATTGTTGACGGGAGGAATGTTGCCAAGACTGCGTGGCGCGCGGGTCACTGACCTGATCGGGCTGACACTCCTCGGACTCCTCCTCATCTGGCTCGCGGTCAACTTCGTCAAGGGGCCGGCGGCATTCATCGACATCAGCCTGATCGGCCTTACGAACGGAACCATCTACGGTGTCGTCGCACTCGGTTACACGCTGGTGTACGGCATTCTGCAGCTGATCAACTTTGCGCATGGCGATGTTTTTGCACTGTCCGGTCTCGTCGCGAGCACCGTGATCGTGAGCGTCCTCGGACTCGATGAGGGGTCGAGCGCGCTCGTCATCATCGGTGGCCTCGCGGTCACGCTCGTCGTGATCATGGTCGGGTTCTCGTTGTTCAATGCCTCGATCGAACGTGTCGCCTACCGGCCGTTGCGGAACGCTCCGAGGCTTGCTCCGTTGATCACCGCTGTCGGCATGTCGTTCGTCGTCGAGAATATTTCGCTTGCCCTCTACGGCGTCAACTACCGGACAGTGCCGAACCTGATCTCGCATTCCGACGTGATTCACATTGGCGGCATTACCTACTCGTGGAGCAAGGCCTCTGTGCTGATCATCGTGATTCCGCTTCTCGTCGTGCTCTCCTGGTTCGTTCGGTCAACGAAGCAGGGAAAGGCGATGCGGGCGGTTGCCCAGGACACCGAGGCATCGGCGATGATGGGGATCGACGTCGACCACACGATCGCCGTCACGTTCCTGATTGCGGGTGCACTCGCGGGTGCTGCGGGGATCGTCTACCTGATGCAGTTCAACATGCGCTTCGACACCGGGTTCGAGCTTGGCCTGATCGCCTTCACGGCGGCCGTGCTCGGGGGCATCGGTAACCTCAGTGGCGCTGTTCTCGGCGCGCTGTGTATTGGGTTCATCCAGGCGTTCAACGAGGGTCTGGGATGGTTCGCGCCGGGCAGTGACTGGACGCGCTCGATGGTTTTCGGGATCCTGATCCTGGTTCTCGTCTTCCGGCCCGAGGGCATCCTCGGAGAGCAGACGCCGGAGGGGGCATGACCGGCCTCCGTCACCGTGCGTGGTCAGCAGCCGGCAACCGCAACACCGTTGCGGTCGTGGTGCTCCTCGTTCTCGCACTCATCTATCCGACGATCGTTGGCTCGCTTCAGCTCGTCCCGGTGATCGGCGACTTCGTTCCCAAGACGGACTCCATGGTGGTGATGGTCGTCTTCACGACGATGGCGATCGGACTCAACATGGTCGTCGGCTACGCGGGGCTTCTCGACCTCGGCTACGTCGCTTTCTATGCGGTTGGCGCGTACACGGCAGGCTGGTTTGCCTCCCAGCAGTTCAGCCAGGTCTCGATCGACTTCGGTGCAGCCGGCATTCCCGACGGGCTTCCCGGGATCCATATCTCGATGTGGCTCGTGCTCCCCGTGGCAGGCGCGCTGACGATGCTCGCCGGCACTGCAATCGGCATACCGACGCTTCGACTGCGCGGTGACTACCTCGCGATCGTGACGCTCGGGTTCGGCGAGATAGTGCCACAGGTCGTGCGGAACGCCGACAACGTGTACGGATTCGACCTCACACATGGCACGTTCGGAATCACGCCGATCGACTCGCTCGGCTTCGGTGCCGTCGGGGCCGCACTCGGACTGCCCGAGAGCTTCCGGCAGTCCTCCGACAGGGCACAATGGTACTTCTGGTTCGCGGTCGTGATCCTGCTCATCACCGTGTTCTGCAGCGTGCGCCTGCGAGACTCCCGGCTCGGGCGCGCCTGGATCGCAATCCGCGAAGACGAGACCGCCGCTGCTGCAATGGGTGTGCCGCTGATGCGAACGAAGACCTGGGCGTACGCGATCGGAGCGTTTTTCGGCGGTGTCGCGGGTGCCTTCTACGCCAGCTTCAAGGGCGGCGCGTTCCCGGCCGACTTCTACTTCAACATCTCCGTGTTCCTGCTCTGCATGGTCATTCTCGGTGGCGTAGGCAGCGTCTGGGGCGTGATCCTCGGAGGCATGTTGCTCAGCTATCTCAACGTCGAGGGCCTCGCCAACATCGGCTCCACGATCCAGGCGACCGGACTCGCGTTCGACCCTACGAAGTACCAGTTCGGGATCTACGGGAGCATCATCGTCCTGATGATGCTCTTCCGGCCTGCCGGCCTGATTCCGGAGCGGCGACACAGGGTCGAGATGGAAGAAGGCGTGCACGACACGCCGTTCTACGACGTACAGCGTGAGGGCACGCTCACCGACAGGGACGGCTCCGATGACTGACCATCTCGTCGAGGTCACGCAACTCCGCAAGGAATTCGGCGGTCTCGTGGCCACGAACGACATCGACTTCACCGTTGAGCGTGGCTCGATCGTCTCGCTGATCGGCCCGAACGGTGCCGGAAAGACGACGTTCTTCAACCAGCTCACGGGCGTCTACCAGCCGACCTCGGGCTCGATCCTCTTCGACGGCGTGGAGGTGGTGGGCATGCCTCCACACGCGATCACGGCTCTCGGGATCGGACGCACGTTTCAGAACATCCGCCTCTTCGCCCAGATGACCGCGCTCGAGAACGTGCTCGTCGGCATGCACAGTTGCCTGCACGGGGGCATTCTCGGCTCGATCTTCCGTACCCCGAAGGTGCGGCGCGAGGAGGCAGCGGCCCGTGAGAAGGCACGCGAACTGCTCGTCTACAGCGGCCTCCCGAAGCGGCACGAGGAGCAGGCAGGTTCCTTGCCCTACGGCGACCAGCGGCGCCTCGAGGTCGCTCGGGCGCTCGCGACCGACCCGAAGCTGTTGTTGCTCGATGAGCCGACCGCCGGGATGAATCCGCAGGAGACGGCCACCTTCATCGCCTTCGTCCGCCGCGTCCGCGACGAGAAGCAGCTGACGGTGCTGCTGATCGAGCACGACATGAAGGTCGTGATGGGGGTCTCCGAGCGCTGCACGGTGCTCGAGTACGGCGAGAAGATCGCCGAGGGGACACCGGCAGTGATCCAGTCGAACGAGCGCGTGATCGAGGCGTACCTGGGCAAGGGAGCTGTCGGATGAGTACCGCGGACGGCCCTGTTCTCGAACTCAGCGAGATCCATACCTACTACGGCTCCATCCATGCGCTCAAAGGCGTGTCGCTCCGGGTGGGCGCCGGTGAGATCGTGACGCTGATCGGCGCGAACGGCGCGGGTAAGTCCACGACGCTTCGGTCGATCAACGGCCTCAACCACCCGCGCGAGGGCAGGATCGTCTTCCAGGGCGACGACATCACGAACACCCCGCCACACCTGATCGTCAAGAACGGCATTGCCCAGAGCCCCGAGGGGCGGCGACTCTTTCCCCGGATGTCGGTGACGGAGAACCTGGAGATGGGGGCGTTCCAGCGCACCGACAGGGAGAACTTCAAGGGAGATATGGACAGGGTCTTCGAGCTCTTCCCGCGGTTGTTCGAGCGGAAGGCACAGAAGGCGGGGACGATGTCCGGCGGCGAGCAACAGATGTGCGCGATCGGCCGCGCCCTGATGGCTCGCCCGAAGCTGCTGCTCCTCGACGAGCCGTCGATGGGTCTGGCACCCATCTTCGTGGAGAGGATCTTCGAGATCGTGATCGAGATCAACCGGCAGGGAACGCCGGTGCTGCTCGTCGAGCAGAACGCGCTGATGGCGCTCGAAATCGCAAACCGTGGCTACGTGCTCGAGACCGGCAAGGTCGTGCTCGAAGGGTCCGCCGCCGAGCTGAAGGTGAACGACCAGGTACGCAAGACCTATCTCGGCGAAGGGTAAGTTCTCTCGCGCAAGGGTAGGCCGCAGACCGATTCGGCATAGACTCGACGGATGGCCCCAAAGACGATCACGGGCGCGGAGCTCGACCTCGACGACGGTCCTGCACGCGGGGCCGAGCTGTTTCTCGTGGATGGCAACAACCTTGCCTACCGCGCGTTCTACGCGCTCCCGGAGGAGCTTGCGACGAGTGACGGTCTGCCGACAAACGCCCTCCTTGGGTTCGGGAACATGCTGTTCAAGCTGCTCGCCGACTATCGCCCCCGAGGTGTTGCGGTCGCGTGGGACACGAGGCCCGTCCACCGCGCCACCATCGCCGAAGCGGTTGACGTCGTCTACAAGGATGGCCGCAAGCCGATGCCCGAGCTGCTGCGGGAGCAGTTCCCGTACTTCCAGCCGATCGTCGAGGCGTTTGGCTACCGCAACCTCGAGTTCGAGGGCTGGGAGGCAGACGACGTGATCGCGACGATCGCGACGCTCGCCGACGAGGCGGGGGTGAAGACCTGCGTCGTCTCGACCGATCGCGACGCATTCCAGCTCTGCTCCGCGAACGTGACCCTGATGATGACGCCACGCGGCATCTCGGACGTGAGCGTCTATACGCCGGAGCGCGTCGAGTTGCGCTATGGCGTCCGGCCGGATCAGGTGCCGGACTTCATCGGCCTGAAGGGTGATACGTCGGACAACATCCCGGGCATTCCCGGAATCGGCGATAAGACTGCGGGACAGCTGATCGCCCAGTACGGATCGCTGGAGGAGGTGATCGCTCACGCCGACGAGCTCTCTCCCGCGCGCGGGAAAGCCGTGCGCGAGAACGCCGATCAGGCCCGCGTGTCGAAGGATCTCGCGACGATGCGCCGTGACCTCCCGCTCGACGTCGATCCGACCGCGCTCGTCTCCGGAGCCCCCGACCGCTCGCAGCTCAAGGAGATGTTTCGCCGCTTCGAGTTCCGCAACCTGCTCAACCGCGTAGACGAGCTCGACGAGGCTGTGCCCGCCCAGCAGCGAGAGAAGATCGAAGGTCAGGCGGTCGGTTGGAGCGAAGGCCCGCTGCAGGCTGTCCGCGGCCGCGTCGGCGTCGCGATCGAGAGCGGCCGCATTGCCGTTGCCGGCG
>SHVL01000060.1 GCA_009694305.1 Thermoleophilia bacterium | reverse complement strand
TATCGGCGGCTGCGAGGTCACCGCACCGATTAGGCGCGGGAGGGTGGCCTGACCGCAGGCGCGGACGCGGCTTCTATGCCTCTCAGCAGGACCGACGAAACCACCGTCGCACTCCCATGATGCGGATCAAACCGACCTTGCCGACCGGCTTCAGCCCGTAGCGCTTTCCATGCGCTAGCGCGGGTGCGTTGTCCGGGTGCACGGCGGCCGTGACCGTACGGACACCCTCCTCCTCGAGTACGCGGCACAGTGCGGAGGCCGTGGCGGGGGCAATTCGGAGCCCACGCACGGCGGGATCCGTGTAAAGGTCGTAGAGGAACGACGTGCCCGACGGGACCTTCTGCGCAACACCGAGATACTCCATCGGAGCCCAGCCGGTCGCGATCCAACGGGTCGACGCCAGGCGGCCGTCGTGGCGCGCACCGAAGCACCGGTGGCCTTGATGGAGGCGCTCCTCCGCCGAGGCACGACTCAGGCCGGGTCGAAACGCGGCGATCTCGTCGAGGTCGGCGACTCCGAGGAACGAGAACTCGAGTGGCACGCTGGGATCGAGCCCGGCCGGCCGCTGGTCGAGATCGAGTTCCATCCAGATGAGCCGCCGGTAGATCGTCCTTCCGAGCACGCGCATCGCGATCGCGCGCGGGCCTCCTGAGAGGCGCGAGGGTGCGCTGATCGTCTGAGGACGATCCTTTCGAGCCGCTGACTCGCTCGGTCGCCGGATCGCGCGCACAGCCACGAACTGACCGGACCGACGGTGGAACGGCAATGACCGGGGCGGCTCGACCCGGAGGAGCGCGGCAAGCAAACGGTCGACCCTGGCTGGATCGCCGACCGCGACCGTTCCCGCAGATCGCACTGCAATGCGGGGGACTTGCATGATCGCGTCGACGTCGCTGACCTCGAACCCGACCGCTTCGACCAGGCCTTGAAGACCCGCGAGACCGGTTGTCACACCCGTGGGATACGGCACGAGCTTGATGCGGTGCAACAGGCTGTAGGGGAGCACGTTGCGCAGCGCGACGAGTGGATTTGAGGCATTGTCGAGCGTGACGATCAGCGACCCGCCGGGTCGAAGGACACGGTGCAACTCACTGAGTGCCTGCCCGAGATCGCGTTCGGTCTCGAAGTGGTCGAGCGTCGACGTGGACACCACGACGTCGAACGTGGCGTCCGCAAAGGGAAGAGAGCGCACGTCGGCTCTGGTCGCCTCGAGGCGTGGGTTCCGAGCCGAGGCGACGCCGACGACCGACTCCGCGATGTCGATACCGATGACGCGATCGGCACGGCCGAGAAGGAACCGAACGAGCCCGTCACCGGCGACCTCGTCGAAGAGATCGGTCTTGAGGACTTGACCGCAGCGCTCGGGGAGCCAGCGATCGAGGAGGCGCTTGTTGACGGCATCGCTGTAGGCGCGGAGGAGGCTGTCGCCCGGCCCAGGAAGCCACTCTGCGAAGCTCGTGGTCCAGAAGGCAGCGTCGTCAGCTGTGGTACCGGTGTCGATCTCAGGTGTGGATGACACCCGGCGCAGGCTAGACGATGAACGCGAGCCGGCCAACGGTGACTCACGGGTGCGGGACTATACTCGCGCCCGATGGAGTTCTCGCTCACGACCGAGCAGCGCGAGATTCAGATGCTCGCCCGTGACTTTGCGGAGCGAGAGATCGCTCCGCATGCGGCGGCGTGGGACCGGGATCATGCGTTCCCGCAGGCGGTTTTCTCGAAGCTCGGCGAGCTCGGGTTGATGGGGGTCTGTGTGCCCGAGGAGCTTGGCGGTGCGGGCGCAGATTTCCTCTCCTACATTCTCGTGCTCGAGGAGCTGTCGCGAGCAGACGCGGGCGTCGGTGTGACGGTTGCCGTGCATACGAGCGCGGTGACGCTGCCCATCGTCGGGTTCGGCACTCCAGCCCAGCGCGAGCGGTTCGTACCGGAGCTCGCTGCCGGAGACACCCTCGGCGCCTTTGCGCTCACCGAGTCGGAGTCGGGTTCCGACGCAGGCTCGCTGCGGTCGTCCGCCACGCGTGACGGCGACGGCTGGAGGATCACCGGCTCGAAGCAGTGGATCACGAACGGAAGCCACGCGGGAACATTCCTCGTCTTTGCGCGCATGGATGGCGCGGTTGACGGCCCGCACGGGGTCAGCGCATTCCTGCTCGACGGCTCCGATGTCGAGGTCACCCGTGAGGAGGAGAAGCTCGGGCTGAACTCCTCTTCAACGGCCGATATCCGGATTTCCGGGGCGTTCGTCGGGCGGGACAGGATGCTCCACGAGGCACACCGCGGCTTTGCGGTCGCGATGGCGGCCCTCGACGGTGGCCGGATAGGCATTGCCGCCCAGGCGGTGGGTATCGCCCAGGCGGCCTACGACGTCGCCCGGCGGTACGCGGTGGAGCGGCATCAGTTCGGCTCCCGGATCGCGGACTTCCAGGCGATCCAGTTCAAGCTCGCTGACATGGCGACCGAGATCGACGCGGCAAGGCTGCTCACCCACCGGGCCGCGTGGCTCAAGCAGCAGGGCCACCCCCATACGCTCGAAGGTGCGCAGGCGAAGCTGTTTGCGTCTGCGGTCGCCCGGCGGCAGACGGGCGAGGCGATCCAGGTGCTCGGCGGCTACGGATATACGAAGGAGTTTCCGCTCGAGCGGTATTACCGGGACGCGAAGGTCACCGAGATCTACGAGGGAACGAGCGAAATTCAGCGCATCGTGATCGCGCGCCATATCCTCGCCCGGCAGGATGACCGCGCAGCCACGGCCACGGCACCACCCTCCGGCTAGGGTAGGGGCGTGGCTCGTGCATCCGAGGAACCAGTACGCCTGACGCGCATCTACACGCGCGGTGGCGACGCGGGGGAGACCTCTCTGGGCGACGGCTCGCGGGTGTCGAAGCTCGACACCCGGATCGCCGCCTACGGTGGCACCGACGAGCTCAACTCGCTGCTCGGGGTCGTGCTCGCGGGCGACTGCCCGGTGACGGTGCGAGAGACGCTTGGACGGATACAGAACGAGCTGTTCGACGTCGGTGCCGACCTCTGTGTTCCGTTTCCGGTCGAGGGCCGCCTGCGGGTCACGCAGGAGATGATCGACCGCCTCGAGACGCTCTGCGATTCGTTCAACGAGTCGCTGCCCGAGTTGCTCAGTTTTGTGCTGCCGGGAGGAACGGCTGCAGCGGCGGGCCTGCACGTCAGCCGCACCTCCTGCCGCCGCGCCGAGCGGGAGGCGCTCGTCGCGGCCTCGGAGCATGATGTCAATCCGCTCGTCGCGGTCTACCTCAACCGTCTCTCCGACCTGCTGTTCATCCTGGCGCGCGCCGCGAACGCGCTAGCGGGAGCCGAGGAACCGCTCTGGAAGCCGGGAGCGACGCGGTAACAGGGCGTGTCGGGGAGGTCTTCCGCGTCGCGCTGCGGCTTGGAATGACCTCCTTTGGCGGGCCCGTCGCTCATATCGGCTACTTCCGTGACGAGTACGTCACGCGGCGTCGTTGGCTTGGTGAAGAGGAGTTCGGCGAGATAGTCGCGCTCGCGCATCTCCTGCCCGGGCCCTCGTCGAGTCAGGTCGGAATCGTGATCGGGATGTACCGTGCAGGCAAGCTGGGCGGTCTGGCTGCGTGGCTCGGCTTCACCCTTCCGTCTGCGGTGGCGCTAACGGCGCTCGCACTCTGGGCGCGCGGGGCCGACCTCGAGAATGCAGGCTGGGTGCAGGGCCTCGAACTCGCCGCTGCCGCCGTCGTGGCGGCGGCCGTGATCGGGATGCGCAAGGCGCTTGCCCGCGGGCCAGCGCGACTGGCCCTCGCGGCTGCCGCGGCGGCTGCCGCGCTGCTCGTTCCGGGCTCCCCGGTCCAGGCTGCCACGATTCTCGTCGCAGGCGCGATCGGTGGGCTCGTGTTCCGTCGGCCGGGATCTGCGTTGCCTCTGACGCTGCGATTCCCGATCGGCCACCGCACCGCCGTCACAGCTGCCGTTGCCTTCTGCGTGCTGCTCGTCGGCCTGCCGGTCATCGCTGATCTCGGCGCGTCGCATCTCATCGATCTGACGGAAGCCTTCTATCGGGCGGGTGCTCTTGTCTTCGGAGGCGGCCACGTCGTGCTGCCCCTGCTCGACGATGCCGTTGTGGGTACCGGTTGGGTCTCCCAGCAGGCGTTTCTCGCCGGCTACGGCGTCGCCCAAGCTGTGCCGGGACCGCTCTTCACGTTCTCGGCGTATCTGGGCGCGATCGCGGAGCCGTCACCGAACGGGGTGGCGGGAGCGGCGATCGCTCTAGGGGCGATCTTCCTGCCATCGTTCCTCCTCCTCGGTGCGGTTTTGCCGCTCTGGTCGGCTGTGCGCGAGCGCGTCGTCGTGCAGGCGGCCGTCGCGGGCATCAGCGCTGCAGTCGTCGGCCTGCTCGCCGCCGCACTGTGGGATCCCGTTCTCCGCACCTCCGTACACGGCGTCGAGGAAGCCCTGTTCGCCGCGGCGCTCTTCGGCCTTCTGAGGATTGCTCCACCCTGGATGGTCGTCGCGGTCGCTGCGGTCGCGGGTGAAGCCCTGTTCTAGACGATCGATGCAGCCGGTCGGTCGGTACCTGCGAGCCACTGCGCGAACGTGTGAGCGGGCAGCGCCGGTTGGGCGTAGAAACCCTGGGCACGCCCGCAACCCATTGCTGCCAGGGCATTCCACGCCCGCTGCGTTTCGACGCCTACGGCGACGGTGTCGAGGCCCAGGTCGTCTGCCAGACTGAGAAGGTTGCGAACGATCGAGTCGTTGGCGCCACCGTCTCCGATTCCCTTGACGAACTGGGAATCGATTTTCGTCTCCGCGAACGGCAAGACCCGCAGGGCAGCGAGTGAGGACGCGCGCCCGAAGTCGTCGAGCGAGATCCTGATGCCAGAGCCGACGAGCCGCTCCAGCACGCTCCTGTCGAGCTCTGCACCTGCGCCGGGGCCGGACGGAATGACCTCGAGCGTGAGCAACCCGGGGCGTAAGCTCGTCCCCGATAGAAGACCCAGGATCCCTTTGGCAAGCTCCGCATCGTCGATTGCTCGGTACGGGACGTTGACCGATATCCCGACCTCACCCCATTCGTGGCTCCAGTTCTGTGCGTCACGGAGTCCCTGTGCTATGACGTGCAGCGTGAGCGTCCGGATCAGGGGTGTGCGCTCGACTTGGGGGATGAACTCTGCGGGAGCGAGTAGGCCACGGTTGGGATGGTGAACCCGGACGAGGGCTTCTGCACCGTGCACGATGCCGGTTTTGAGGTCGAGCACCGGCTGATAGTGGACGACCACCTTGTTTCGCGCGAGAGCCGATTCGAAGTCACGGACGATCCCCGCCTCGAGTGAGCTACGTCGCGCAAAGGTCGAGTCGTTACTCGCACCGCGCTTCGTCGCAAACATCTCGACGTCGGCCTGTGCGAGCAGTTCCTGGGGTGTGACACCGTTGCCGGGGAACAGGGCCCAACCGATCGACGCGCCGACCTCGACGAGGCCACTGCCGGTCGGGTGGGGCTCGCGCAGTGCCGTGCGGAGACGACCCACGAGCGTCGCGGCCTCGTCTTCGGTGGACGTGCCGAGCGAGAGCACGATGAACTCGTCACCGCCGACGCGTGCCACGGTGTCACTCGCCCGGACGGCCGATTCGAGTCGGTGCGCGATGCTCCGTAGCACCTCGTCACCGGCTTCGTGGCCGCGGGTGTCGTTCACGTCCTTGAACCAGTCGAGGTCGATCGCCATGAGGGCGAAGGAACCTGCCGTGCGTCGGGCGCGCTCGACTGCCTGCTCGAGACGATCCTCGAGCAGCGCCCTGTTCGGGAGGCCCGTCAAAGCATCTTTGAGTGCGAGCGACTCGGCGTGGCCTGCGCGTCGAACGAGGCGAAACGTGAAGAGCGCCGCGACGGTGGCCAGTGCCACGACCGCGACTGCCGTCGCAGCGACTCCTGCCTCCCGTGTCGCGGCCATGACCGCAGCCCCCGAGACGGCGGTCGCCATTCCGGCGCAGGTAGCAGTGCTCCAGCCGTAGGTGGCCGCATCCTGATTGCGAGATCTGTCCAAGGTGTCGGTCGTCCTTTCAGCAGCCACGTGTACGGGTGGCCGTTCATCAACTTTCGACTCACCGTATTGCGCATGTGCTGTCCGTGCGTCCCGATATCGGGGGAGTTGTCATCGCTCGAACGAGGGAGCGAGTGGTAGGATTTCCGGGCCGCAGCGGGAACGATGGTTCGTGGTGAGCTCACACATGCCGACCAGGCTCCGTTTCGTTGCAGCACTGGCGCTCGTCGCACTCGTTGCGGCCTGCCTGGCGGTTTTCGGGCTCTCTCTCGAGGCGTGCGTGAACTCGCTCGGCTGCCTCGTGCTCGTCGTCGTCACCTGCACGGATATCGAGCAACGGCGCGTTCCGAACCGGGTCATCGTTCCGGCGCTCGGTATCGCTCTCGTCGTGCAGACGGCTCTCGATCCCAGATTCGAGTGGATCGTTGCCTCGCTCGCTGCAGGCGGTTTCTACCTGCTTGCCGCACTCGTCTACCCGGCCGGTCTCGGCATGGGCGACGTCAAGTTCGCCGCCTTCCTCGGCGCCTGGCTCGGCGCTCCCGTGGTCGTTGCCCTCTTTGCCGGATCCCTGCTTGCGCTCGTTCCCGCCGTCGTGATCATCGCAACGCAGGGGAAGGCGGGCCGGAAGGTCGGAATCCCCTTTGCGCCGTTTCTCGCGGGCGGTGCCGTTATCGCGCTGTTCTGGGGCGATGCGATCCTGAAGGGTTGGCTTGGCTAGAGGCCTCAGATGAACCGTCACGCTGGCGGGCGGGCCACGCTTGTCGTCGCCGTGGTGCTCCTCGTAGGGTGTGGGGGGAAGGGCAGCAATGCAGACCCGGCGACCCCCTGCAGCGACGCATCGTTTCGCGCCCAGGACGAGGAGTTGTACGTCGCTCGGGCGACCGTCTCCAATGCGATCGGTGGAGGCGGAGCCGCCGATACCGTGCTTCTCGACCTGCGTCGCGGGAGAGATATACTGGCCGAGTACGTTGAGGAGCATCCCCCGTGCGACGGTGCTCTGAAGCTGATCGCAACCCGGGAAGAGGGAGCTGTAGCAGTGATTGACGAGGCAGTCGCAGCGCTCGAAGAGGGTTCCGATGCGGTGCCGTCGCTTGCCCGGGCTCTCGAGGAGTTAGACTCGGTGCAGAAGTCGCTCATGGGTAGCTATTGATTAGGCCGATACCAGACGGTGGTGGCCGCGAGCAGGCGCCACTCGATCTTGCACGGGTCGAATCGGTGTTTCGAAAGGCGGCTCTCGTTGCCGGGGCGGCGTTCACGACCGAGGCAGCGATCGACGGCGCGCTTACGGTACTGAGCGATGGGCTCGCCGGGGCAGCGGTAGCTGCCTATGGTTCGGCGAACGGCCATCTCTGGCCCATAGCTATCTGCGGCTACGCCCTGAGCCCGGATCGTCTCGGCTTCGACGAGGGTATCGTGGGCCGGGCCGTACAGACGTCTGCGGTGCAGCTTGTTATAGACACCGCCTCCGATTCCGATTTTTTGCGTATTTCGGCCGAACACGTTTCTGAGATCGCCATCCCGCTGGTCACGTCCGCTGGCCTTGTCGGCCTGATTGACATCGAGACGGTCGTTCCTCTTCCACCCGGTAGCGACCTGCTGGTCGGCCCGCTGGTGGAGGCTCTCGGTGGGCGGCTCGCCGAGATGACGGCGGCGCCGGCCATGTGCCAGTCGGCGATGACGCGGCTGTTCGTGTACCTGACTGCGCTGCGCGATCTGACCTTGTTTGCCCAGACGACCGCGAGCTGTTTGGGCCGGATGCTCCCGGTCGACTCGAGCTGGCTGTTTGTTTCTGATGAAAGCGGACAACTCGTGTGTCTGGCGGAATGGGCGATTCCCGACACCTCCGAGGCGATCTCGGAAGAGTCGCTCCGTGTGCTCTCGCGGAGCATCGACCAGCAGTGCGAGATGACGGTGTTGTCCACGGACGACCTCACCGCGCCCGCGTTCGTCAATGCGCGAATCAGTCTGGCATTTCTGCTTCCGCTTCATGTGCACGGGAAGCAGATCGGCCTGCTGGTCGGCACATCCAGGTCTGCCGCGTCCGTCGATCGTAACCAGGCCGAGTCTGCCGTGCTTCTTGCTGCGCACACCGCTGCCTCGCTCGACGGTCTCCTGGCACTCGAGCGGGAACAACGGATTGCGCAAACCGATATGCTTACCGGGCTCCTCAACCGTCGCGGCCTCGCGTCCGAGCTGAGCCTGGCGATCGACGTCTGCCAGGAGATGAGACGGCCGTTGACCGTTGCCCTGTTTGACTGTGACGACTTCAAGGCGATCAACGATCGTGCCGGCCACGCTTTCGGTGATGGACTGCTGATAGAGGTGGCAAGGGCGTTCACGCGCACCTGTCCCGAGGGTGGTTCGGTGGCCCGACTCGGGGGCGACGAGTTCGTCATCGTCCTTCCCGGCGTCGGCGCCGATGAGGCGCTCGCTGTCGTGGAGCGGATCCGATCGGAGATCGAGGAGCGTACTGCCGACGCAGGCTTTCCGACGATGCTGAGCGGGGGGCTGGCTGCCTTAGCTGAGGGCGTCATCGGGATTGATTTGCTACGCATGGCCGACCAGGCGATGTATGTGGCAAAGATCAGAGGGAAGAACAGCGTGGTCGCATACCGGGACATCGTCGTAGGTCCTTCCAAGGACCCGCCCCCGGAAGGGGCATCGAGGAGGAGGAGCCGGGATAGCCGTGCCGAGGCTGGGACTGTCCGCTCGCCGCTCACCGAGACGATCGAATCGCTCGAGCACGCGAGACAGGCGTCGGCAGCGATCTGGGCAGAGAAATCGGTGGAGGGCATTCTCGACCGGTTGACCAAGATGCTCGGGTTCGTCATGGGTGCGCCCGCGGTCAGCATCCTCAGAGTCGAGGGCGATCGCTTTATCGAGGTTGAGCGGTACGCATTGAACGACGTAGTGCTCGGCGAGCTGGCAGATTGCCTCGTCGCTCACTTTCCGGTAAGCCGTGAGGTGCTGGAGACAACGGTCCCGCAGGCACTCTCCGTCATGGACGAACACCTCGACGCCGCCGAGGCCTCGGTGCTGACGGACCTCCGGATGCAGGCCGTGTTTCTACTGCCTCTCGTAGTAGACGGTCATGCCTGGGGTCTTGTCGAGATCTACGACACACGGTTACGCCGCTTCAGCGATGATGATCAGTCTCTTTCCCGGTTCCTCGTCGACCAGGCAGCCCGAAAGATCGAGTCACTTTCCCCGTAGCCCGCCTGCGGTCATCCCGCGTGTGCGCCGTCAGTTTGCGCTGCGAGGGAGTGGATCCGGGTCAGAACGTTTCGAGGGCCCACGAGCTGACATTTTGTCCGGGAAGGGAGAGCCGTCGGCGGCTATACCCTAAGCCGTCGAATTCGGAGCTAGCCGCCGACGTCCCCTACGGTTCGGCATCTCCTGGAATGTTCCTCCCCGGCACCGAGCGCTTTTTGTTTGTGCTGCCGTTCCACTGATATGTTCGCCGTTTACCGTACTCGTTGCCGAACTGGAGGAGAAATCATGAAGGCCACCACTGTGCTCAGAGGGATGCTGGTTGTAGTACTCGTACTCTCGCTGGCGGCGTTAGCCGGCTGTGGCTCCGGTGGTGACGATGCGACGAGTGACACGCCCGCGGCAGATGCCGCTACGGTGCTGTTCGACAAGCAGATCCAGTCCCAGTTGGCTGCCGTCGGCTGCTACTCGGGCAGCGTGGACGGGATCATGGGAGCCGAGACCGATGCCGCCCTGCTGTCGTTCCAGCAGGCAAGTGGCCTGGCAGTGGACGGAGAGCTTGGCCCGGCGACAGAGACTGCTCTGAACAGTGCAGTCGCAGCAAACGAGATGGTGTGCGGAACGACGACCGACACGACACCAGCGAGCACCGTTCCAATGGGCGCGCCGTGCACCGCGACGGCGATCGTAAGTGCCATCGGCGGCGATCCCTCGACGAAACTCGCCTCGTACGTGTGCGCCGGAGACTACGCAGGAGCCTTCATAGAGGCGGCCGACAGCCGGGGCTACATCCTCGAGGACTCGAACGGTGCGTGGGTTGTCGTCACTGGCGACGTCTGTAACGAGGCCAGCGACGAGATTCCCCTGTCTGTCAAACAGATTGGCTGCACCGGCACCGGTAACTGACGCCGCCGACGAGGGTTCGGATCTTGCCTCGCGGCGCACCGGGTGCCGCGAGGCGGGCTGAGCCCGGTCCTACTGTTGTGCGCCGGTGGGTGGCGCGGTACCGATTGCCGTTGGGCCTTCGGTCTCTGCAATGGAGCCATGAGCGGCTGTCGGGAGGAACCGGTTGATCTTCTTCGTCTCCAGACCCTGCATTCTGCCTGGCTCTTCCGACCGTACTTTCCGGGCCTTTCCTGCGACCCTCGGCCGGGCCTTCGCCTTCGGTTTCGCAGCTGACGTTTTCCTGGCCAGATTGTCCGAGCGTGTACCAAAGTCCATTGTGATCACCCAGGTCTGCGCGCCCTCGTAGATTCCACCGGCTGTACTTGCGTGCAATGACGCGATGCCGACCTCGCGCCATTCCGGGGCGAGCATGTTCTTGCGGTGGCTGGGTGAAGCGAGCCACGTAGCAACCGCGATCTCGGCGCTCATCTCCTCGGTGTTGTAGAGGAGGTTCTCGCCGGCCGACCAGTTGTCGTACCCGGTCGGACGGTAGAACCCTCTGACGCGCGTGGCGAACGAAGTGCCGTTTGCCGAGTCATGGGCGAAGAATCCCTCCTCCAGCATGTCCTGGGAGTGAGCGACCGCAGCTTGCTCGAGATCGCGAGAGATGGCGAGAGTCCGCAGGCCGTGAGTAGCACGAGTCTTGTTGAGGGCTGCAAGGATTTGCTGGTCGAGAGTCCGGAGCCGCTCGGTTGATGCAGGAGCGGCGCTGGCAGATCCGGCGAGCGAGGCGCCGAGTGCGAGGAGCAGGCAAAGGAGGATGGCTGCGCGCTTCATACCCCTTGACATCGGCTCGCCGCTGAGGGGCAAGCTCCCTCGAATGGGTGAGGAGCGGATCGAGTGTTCGTGGCGGCATGAGGTCTTCGTGTTCGCCGATGATCCCACGATCGTGTTGAATGGCGAGCGACGTGTAGAACGTGTCCAACGCGACGGAAGGCTGGCGATCATGGCTGGAAGGCTTCAGGGGAAGGTATGTGTGATCACGGGCGCGGGTGGCGGGATGGGCCGCGAGGGTGCGATCGTGTTCGCGGGCGAGGGCGCGAAAGTGTGTGTCGCCGATCTGGACGTGGCGCTGGCGCAGGAGACCGTCGGACTCTGTCCCGAGGGCTCCGCATTTGCCGTGCGCGTGGATGTGGCGCAGGAGGACGAGGTGAAGGCGATGTACGCCGCGACCGCGGAGCGCTTCGGTGGCATCGACGTGCTCTACAACAACGCCGGCATCTCACCGGCCGACGACGACTCGATCCTCGTTACCGAGGAAGACGCCTGGGATCGCGTTCAGGACGTCAACACGAAGGGTGTGTATTTCTGTTGCAAGCACGGGATCCCCCACCTGCTCGAACGGGGTGGTGGCTCGGTGATCAACGTCGCCTCGTTTGTGTCGATTCTCGGTGCCGCAACCTCGCAGATCTCCTATAGCGCCTCCAAGGGGGCCGTATTGTCGATGAGCCGCGAGCTTGCCGTGCAGTTTGCCCGGCAGGGCATTCGTGTCAACTCGCTCTGCCCGGGCCCGGTCGAGACGCCGCTCCTGCTGCGCATTCTCGGTGACGAGCCGGCAGCGCTCGAGCGGCGGCGGATTCACTGGCCGATGGGGCGGATGGCCACGCCACGCGAGGTCGTGAACGGCGCGCTCTTCCTCGCGAGTGACGAGTCGTCGTACGTGAACGGAACGTCGTTCCTCGTCGATGGTGGGCTCACTGCGGCCTACGTCACGCCCGAGTAGTCCCGGCCGTTCTGCCGGGTTCGATCCCCGGCTTCCGCCACGCCGTCCTGGCTTCAGGATCCCGCGATACGTTCTTTCATCGCGGGATCCTCAGACCCCGACGACCTGTACGATCCAGCGGCGGTCGCGTTCGCGGTCGAGTTCGAGAAACAGGATGCGCTGCCAGGTGCCGAGGCACAGCTCGCCATCCCGGATTGGCACCGACTCGCCGGCGGGCCCCAGCAGCATCGACATGCAGTGAGAGTGGCCGTTGCCGAGTCCCGGGTCGGTCTCCTCGACGTTCTCCGTACGTCGGTCCCAGTCGTCGTGCGCGTAGTAGTGCTCGGTCGGCACGATGCGCTTCAGCATCACAGCGAAATCCTCGAGGAAGCCGCGCTCCCACTCGTTGATCCGCACCGAGCACGTCGTGTGGGGCGAGTAAACGCAGCAGATGCCGTTCTGAACGCCGCTGTCGCGGACAGCTTTGCGCACCTCGTCGGTGATGTCGGTCACGGTGAGGCCACCGGCCGTGCGGAGCTGTACTTCATGCTGGAATGTCTTCACCGACCGCCTCCCTTCCCGTCGTGTCGTCGGCCTGCGCCGCACCTGCTGATGTCATTGTGTCAGTCAGGTGGGAGGCGTGGGGTAGTGAACCCGTTAGGCTCGGTCGTGCGCGGGCCCGTAGCTCAGCTGGTTAGAGCAGCCGACTCATAATCGGTAGGTCCCTGGTTCGAGTCCAGGCGGGCCCATCAGTGTTCATGCGGGATCGCGGTGCGGCGGCGATCCCGCCGTGGCACGGGTGGCAGCAATGAGACCGGGGTCGGGTCTTCTTCGTTCCACCCCCTGTCTCGAGAC
>SHVL01000014.1 GCA_009694305.1 Thermoleophilia bacterium | reverse complement strand
CGCCTTCAGGTCAGCTGCGGCTCCGACGATCAGGCGCTCGACTACTTCCGCTGGGGCGTTACAAGCTGGATCGCAGGTACCGCGAACGTGTTCCCACGCGAGCATGTCGAAGTGCTGGAAGCCGTCACATCCGGTCAGGCCGAGCGCGCAGCACGTCTGATGGCGGGGCTCCTGCCGTGGATCCAGCACATGGAGGCGGGAAGCTACAACCAAAAAGCCAAGCTCGGACTCGTCCTTCAGGGTATTCCCGCTGGCAACACCCGACCGCCGCTCCTGCCACTCGGGACAACTGCCGCAGCTGAGTACACGCAAATCTTCGAGTCAGCAAGGGCCCTGTGATCGCCTCGTGCGCGGCGACAGGCTGGAGCCGGGACACCGTTGGGACACGCCATCCAGGCGGCTGAATTGAAACCGGCCCGGATCCACGTGTCCAAGCCGTTCCTTCAATGGGCCGTGAAGGATTCGAACCTTCGACCTTGGGATTAAGAGTCCCCTGCTCTACCAACTGAGCTAACGGCCCGAGCGGATCCGAAGTGTAGCCGCGCGATGCCGACCAGGGCGACACCCACGTGCGCGGGGCAGCGGGCGTGAGCATCGCGCCCGCGGGATCGAGGCGGCTACGCTCACACGATGCACAGCCGCTCCCCGCGGTCGAGGCGACGCTCGTGAAAGTGCTCACGGTCGTCGGCAACCGACCACAGTTCATCAAGTCGGCGCCGCTCTCTGCGGCCCTTCGCCATGAAGGGATCGAGGAGATCGTCGTGCACACCGGTCAGCACTGGGATGCCTCCCTGTCGGCGGTCTTCTTCGACGAGCTCTCGCTTCGCGCTCCCGCCATCGCTCTCGACCTCCGCACATCCGAGGTAGCGACGATCGAACAGGCTCTACGCGCAACGGTGACGCAGCAACGGCCAGACACCGTCCTCGTCTACGGTGACACGAACTCGACACTCGCGGGAGCCGGTGCCGGGGCCGGGTACCCCGTCGCGCACGTCGAGGCAGGGTTACGCAGCGGCGACCTGACGATGCCCGAGGAGCGCAACAGAATCGAGGTAGACCGCCTCTCCTCGTTCCTGTTCGCACCCGACGAACGCTCGGCCGCAATCCTCCGTGGCGAGGAAGTGACAGGCGAGATCCACGTCGTCGGCGACGTGATGGCCGATGCGGTGGCCCGGTTTGCGCCTCTGGCCCGCGAGCGCTCCGGCATCCTTGCCGCACTCGGCGTGGAACCCGGGGCGTTCGTCCTCGCGACGGTGCACCGTGAGGCCAACGTGCAGCCGGAGCGGCTGCGACGGATCGTGGCGGGCCTCGGCCGCTCGGCCCACCGGGTCGTGCTGCCGGCGCACCCGAGAACGCGAAACGTGCTGGCAGCGCAGGGGATCGAAGTGCCCCCGTCGATCACCGTAATCGACCCCCTCGGCTACCTGGACTTCGCGGCTCTGGCCTCGCAGGCGGCAGTGATAGCGACCGACTCGGGTGGCCTCCAGAAGGAGGCCTACTGGTACGGCGTTCCCTGCGTGACGATGCGCCCGTCTACCGAATGGGTGGCCACGGTCGAAGCCGGGGCGAACGTTCTGGTTGACGACGACCCCGACCGCATCGCAACGGCAATCGGTGATGCCCGGATGCCGCCGGGCCGGCCGGAGCTCTACGGGGACGGGCGCGCCGCAGAACGGATTGCGGCCGTGCTCGGCGAGGCGCTGCCGGGACGCCGTCCCTGACGCTGCTCAGGCGTCAATGAACTGACGGAACCACAGTTCGAGCGTGATCCAGGCCCAGATACGGACCGTGCGGTGCACGCGAACCACCTCCGGAGCTCGCTCGTAGACCCTGAGCGCGCGCTCGAGCCGGCGGCCGTCGAGGATGCCGCGCCCGAGGCAGCGTGGGTCGAGCAGGAGATCCCGCACCCCTCGCCACGTGTCATCGCGACGAAGCCACGTGCCGGCCGGAGACGAGAACCCGAGCTTGCGACGACGGGCAAGGATCTCGGGCGGCACGTCGCCTGCGAGAGAACGCCGCAGCAGGCTCTTTGTCCAGCCGCCGCCGATCTTTTCGGTATACGGCAGCGAGAAACACAGCTCGACGAGACGGTGGTCGAGGAACGGCGTCCGCGACTCGATCGAGAACGCCATGCTGAGCGCATCCTCGGCGTGCAGAACCTCGGGCAGGCCCTCGTGGCGCAATTCGTGCCAGAGCATGTTGTTGACCGAGCTCGCATACGGACGCTCCCGCTCGCCGGGCGAGACATCCACGCTCCGGCGAAACGCGCGCCCTTCGGCCCTCCCGCACACCCACGGCGGTAGGCCGAGCGCCCGCTGCGCCGGCTGCAAAGGCGTGCGGGAGAGAAACCAGAGTCGGCTGCGGGTCTCGATTCGAGCAAGGTCTGAAAGCTCCCGGACGATTCCCCCGGCCCGGGTCGGCCGACGAAGTCGGTCAACCACGTACGGAAAGACGTAGCGCGAATACCCGGCGAGCAACTCGTCTCCACCCTGGCCGTCGAGCACGACCTTGACGTGCTTTCCCGCCTCCTGCATCACAGCCCACTGGGCAAGCCGGCCGCGGAGCGGCGTCGGCGCATCGTGATGCCAGACGATACGACCGATCGTGTCCAGCAGGTCATCGCCAGCAGGCCGCACCCAGGTGATCGAGAAGCGGTCATCCCGGGCCGCTGCTGCGGCATACCGGCTCTCGTCGTCGCGTGAACCGTCATACCGCAGCGAGAAGCACTGCATCGGGCGTCCCGGCGGCACCTCGACGAGTGCCGCGATCGCGCTGGAGTCTAGGCCTCCCGAGAGACACGCCCCGACGGGGACATCACTGCGCATCCGGATCCGGACGGACTCGCGAAGAAGCTCGCGGAACTGCTCCTCCGCATCGCGCATCGGTGCCTCAACGCCCGGCTGAAAGCCCCAGTAGCCGATCTCGCCGATCGAGGTAGGAGTGACGACAAGGCAGTGCGCGGCCGGCAGATTGCTGATCCCGGCGAAGAAGGTGGCCTCGCCCGTATCGGGGTAATGACCGGCGAGGAAACGGCCGATCTCCGCGTTGTCGGGCTCCCGCTCCTGCGGAAAGGCGGTAAGGATGGCCTTCGGTTCGGAGGCAAAACAGATCCGGCCGCCGCGCAGCGAATAACACAGGGGCTTGATCCCGAACCGGTCACGGGAAAGAACGAGTTGCCGCTCACGCCCATCCCACAGGCCAAGCGCCCACATGCCGTTGAAGCGCTCGAAACACCCCATCCCCCATGCTGCATAGGCCTCGAGGACGACCTCTGTGTCGGTGTCCGTCCGGAACCGCGCACCGCTCGACTCCAGTTCCTTCCGGAGCTCGACGTAGTTGTGAATCTCACCGTTGTAGGTGAGCCACAGCCCCCGGCTCTCGAGACCCATCGGCTGCTCGCCGGCTGGCGATGGATCGACAATGGCAAGACGCCGGTTGGCAAGGCCCAGTTCGCCGTCCAGGTGGATGCCGGAGCCGTCGGGGCCACGGTGCTGGAGAATCGCAGCCATCCGTTCCAGAGCTGCACGGTTGACGGGGCGGCCCGACCGCTCCCAGATCCCGGCAATCCCGCACACTGCCCTATGATAACTCATCGGTTCACAGCGTCAGCTCACGCTCACAGGGCGCCGGTTTCTGCCGGGTGAGGCCGCTGTCCGGGCCACCCTTCTACGACTCGGGCTCGTCGCCGGTACGGCGCAGCGCCGACGCCTCCGGAATACGACCTTCGTCGGTGTGACAGGGAGTGCGGGCAAGACGACGACAAAGGAGCTGATCGTCGCCATCCTTGGTCCGGGAACGACATCGACGCCGGCGAATTCGAATCGAATCTCTCAGGTGGGACGAGCGATTCTGCAGACGCGAACGGGCGATGCGGTCTGCGTGGCGGAGGTGGCCGCCTGGCGGCCCGGAAGCGTCAACCAGATCGCGCAACTCCTGCAACCCCGGATCGGCGTCGTCACGTGCATCGGTCGTGACCACTTCACAGAGTTCCGCACCCTCGAGGCCGTCACGGCCGAGAAGCGAGCGCTCATCGAAGCCCTACCCGACGACGGGATCGCCGTTCTGAACGCCGACGATGCGTATGCGATGACCATGACGGAGGGGTTTCGAGGGCGTGTGATTTCCTTCGGCGAGTCGCCGCAAGCCACGCTTCGGGTCTCAGAGGTGCGCTCTTCGTGGCCTGATCACCTCGAGTTCATGCTGCAGGTCGGAGGCAGCTCTCGTCCGGTACGGACACGGCTGCACGGGAAGCAATCCGCTACGAGCGTGCTCGCAGCGCTCGGAGTGGCGCACGCCCTGGGGCACCCGCTGGACGACGCACTCGAGTCGGTGGCGCACTTCGAGCCCGTACCCGCCCGTATGAGTGCCGTCGTCCAGGGTGGCGTGACATTCATCCGGGACGACTGCAAGGCGCCGGCGTGGTCGCTCGACCCCGTGCTCGAGTTCATAGCAGATGCGCGGGCGACCCGCAAAGTCCTCATTGTCGGCTCGCTCTCGGATTACGCCGGCAGCAGCTCGAGGGTGTACACCAGGTTCGCCCGTAGCGGGCTCGCGGTCGCCGACGAGGTAGCGTTCGTCGGGTCACAGGCCAACCGTGTCAGGAAGCTCGTAGCCGAATCCGGCGGCGCTCTGCTGATGTTCGCCACCGTACGCGAGGCGGCAGAGCACTACCGAACCGCCCTGCGCGACGGTGACCTCGTCGTGCTCAAGGGCTCGAACCGGGCCGATCACCTACTGCGGATCCTGCTGTCACGCACGATGGACGTCCGCTGCTGGCGCGAAGGCTGCCACCGCGAAGGCCAGTGCAGCGCGTGCAACCTCCTGCACACGCCCGGCTGAGCGCGCGTCCTGCCCGGGCGCCGCCGCCCACCGCGGTAGGATTCCCTGCTGTGCGTCGCGACGTTGCAATCATCGGAGCCGGCTACGTCGGCGTGCCGCTCGCCCAGGTCTTTGCAGACGCAGGCCGCTCCGTCCTGCTCGTGGACGTCAGCCCCGAAAGAGTTGATCAGCTCAACCGTGGCGAGAGCTACATCGAGGACGTTCCGAGCGAGAAACTGAAGCAGATCATAGACGGGCGCCTCCTGCACGCCACGACCGACTACGACGAGCTACGCGAAGCCGACGCGATCGTGATCGCGCTGCCAACCCCCCTCTCGAAACAACGGGAGCCCGACCTCTCGATCGTCTGCGCCGCCGCCGCCGAGATATCGATGCGACTACGCACAGGCCACCTCGTCGTGCTCGAATCGACGACATACCCCGGCACCACACGCGACGAACTGCTGCCCATCCTGGAGCGTGGCTCGGGCCTCGTCGCCGGTGTGGACTTCTACCTCGCCTTCTCACCCGAGCGCATCGACCCCGGCAGGACCGATCACACGACGAAGACCGTGCCAAAGGTCGTCGGTGGCATCAACGAGGCCTCGACCAACGCCGCGGCTGCGTTGTACGGCAGCGCGATCGACACCATCCACCGGGTCTCGACACCCGAGGCAGCAGAGCTGACGAAGCTGCTCGAAAACATCTTTCGCTCGGTCAACATCGCTCTCGTCAACGAGCTGGCGCAGCTGTGCGACCGGATGGGCATCGACATCTGGGAGGTCGTCGATGCCGCCGCGACGAAGCCATTCGGCTTCATGCGCTTCGATCCGGGGCCCGGCCTCGGCGGTCACTGCATCCCGATCGACCCGTTCTACCTCACCTGGAAGGCGCGCGAGTACGATTTTTCGACGCGCTTCATCGAGCTTGCAGGTGAGGTCAACCAGAACATGCCCTACTACTGCCGTTCGCGCGTCTCACAGGCACTGAACCACGGCTCGGGCAAGTCACTCAAGGGCTCGCGGATTCTCGTGCTCGGGGTGGCGTACAAGGCTGATATCTCCGACATGCGTGAGTCGCCCGCCGTGAAACTGATCGAGCTGCTGCTGAACGCCGGTGCAGATGTCTCCTACCACGACCCGCACGTCCCCTCATTCGTCGAGCACGGCATGGAGCTCGCCTCGCAACCACTCGAGCCCGGAGCCTACGACGCGGTCGTGATCGCAACCGCACACACGGACATCGACTACACGCAACTCGTCACCGACGCGCATCTGATCGTTGACCTGAGGAACGCCGTCGGGCGGCGCGGGATCACCCACGAAAAGGTCTGGAAGCTGTGATCCGCGTCGCCCACGCGGGCGTCGGTGACTGGGGTAAGAACGTCGCGCGGGTCGTAGGAGATCTGTCGGACCTCGCCTGGGTCATCGACACGGATGCTGCCCGCCAGGCGGAGTACGCGACCCGCTACCCGCAGGCCACGATCAGCGATTCCCTTACCGGGGCGCTTGCCGACGACACCGTCGAGGCCGTGTCGATCGCGACCCCCGTGCCGTCGCACTACGCCCTTGCAAAGCAGGCGCTCGAAGCGGGCAAGCACGTCTTCGTCGAGAAGCCGCCGGCGATGCGCGGCGAGGAGATGGAGGAGCTCGTCGGCCTTGCGCGCGCGAACGGCCTCGTCCTGATGCCGGGCCACCTGCTCCTCTACCACCCGGGATTACGCAAGGTGAAAGAGCTCGTTGACTCCGGGGGGCTCGGCGACGTCGCCTGTGTCTACGGCAACCGGCAGAACCTCGGCGTGATCCGCTCGAACGAGAATGCCCTCTGGTCGCTCGGTGTCCACGACCTCTCCGTGATCCTGTGGCTGCTCGAAGAGGAGCCCTCTGAGGTTGTCGCATACGGGCAGGACTTCGTCCAGCCAGGCATCGAGGACGTCGTCTTCTGCTTCCTCCGCTTTCCGTCCGGGAAGGTCGCGCATATGCACCTCTCGTGGCTCGACCCACACAAGATGCGGAAGATGACGGTGGTCGGGCGGGAGAAGATGGTCGTCTTCGACGACATGGAGCTCGAGCGCAAGGTGACGGTCTACGAGAAGGGCCCCTGGGAGCCGACCCACGGGGAGTGGCGCACCCGCACGGGCGATATTTTCAGCCCGAAGATTGCAGGGGACGAGCCCCTGAAGCTCGAGCTGCAACACTTCCTGAAGCTCGTCGCCGAAGGGCCCGGTGACCATCGTGAGGCGACCGACGGACTTGCTGTCGTACGCACGCTCGACCGGCTGACGACATCGCTCCGCACCGGCACGCCCGCATGAGCACGGAGATCCACCCGAGCGCGATCGTCTACCCCGGCACCGTTCTCGGAGCCGGAGTCAAAGTGCTCGAGAACGCCGTCGTCGGCAAGGAGCCGACGCTCTCGCCCCGCTCGACGGCGAAGCGCGAAGTGCTGCCGCCCACCGTGATCGGCGCCGGCACGGTCGTCTCGACCGGAGCGATCGTCTTCGCGGGGACGCGGGTCGGCGAGCGCGTGATTCTCGGCGACCAGTCCTGCGTCCGCGAACGCGTCACGATCGGTGACGACGTCGTCGTCGGCAGAGGCTCGCTCGTCGAGAACGACACGACGATCGGTGCGATGACGAGGATCCAGGCGGACGCCTATATCACCGCCTACTCGACCATCGAGGAACACGTCTTCATCGCGCCGCGTGTCGTCACCACGAACGACAACTGGATGGGCCGCACCGAGAAACGATTCGGTAACGTCAAGGGGCCCACGATTCGCCGGGGTGCGCGAATCGGTGGTGGCGCCGTCATCTGCCCGCAGATCGAGATCGGGGAAGACGCCTTCGTCGGCGCGGGCGCGGTCGTCACCAGGGATGTCCCACCACGGGTCGTCGTCGTCGGTTGCCCCGCCCGGATCCTCCGGGACGTCCCCGAGGACGAGTTGCTCAACGTCTAGGCGACGTGGTTCCAGACCGGGATGATGCCCCTAGGGCGCCCTGGACACGGTGAGGCGATACCGGCCCGAGACGGATTTCGTCGCACGCACATCAAGGAGGTACCAGCCAGAAGTACGGGCGCGATACCCGAGCGCGATACCGGCTCCGCGCACAGCCAGACGCCGCACCGCCGGGGATCCCGTGTCTACCGTCAACGTCCCGGGGCGCCACACTACGAGTGCCGGACGCACGAAGGCTCCGGCATCTGCTGTCACCACGAGGCGTTCACCGGCGCGGAGATAGACGCGATAGACGTCATCCCGGTCGTTCCAGTAGTCGAGCGTCGCTTCGACCCGGCGGCGGCCCCCGTAGAGCGTGTAGGCGCTCGTGCCGCCACCGTCGTTCGGCTCGTATCTGTCGGCCGGTGGAAATCCCGTGGCAAGAAGCCCGAGCGCGGCGGCCTGATCGAGGCGCCCGAAGCCCGTGTACCGATCTCTCCCCGGGTGGCACAGACTACAGCCGTTGGCAGGGGTCGAATCGACGGCACTGCCAACGAGGAGTGCCGTCACCTGATCGGGCTTCAACCCGGGTGAGGTCGCGAGCAGCACGGCCGCTGCAGCGGTCACCTGTGGGGCAGCGAAGCTCGTTCCCTCGGCTGCGCGAAACTCCTGCGGGCCGCAGCTCGAGTATCCCTGCTCGGCGCAGTCGAGGAACACGGATGTGAGCTGCCTGGGGAACGTCGAGAGCAGGTCCTCACCGGGGGCCGCAATGTCGTTGAACTGGGCGTCACGGTTCGAGAACCCCGGCGAGCCGCCCGACCGACCGAGGGCGCTGACCCCCACGACGTGTGGCAGCGCGGCAGGCCAGCTCGCGTACGGCCACGGCTGAGCAGGTGACTGATCCGAGTTGCCGACCGCGGCGACAACGAGCACGCCCTTCGAGACCGCGTAGGCGACAGCATCTGCCTCGAGCTTCGAGTACGTATCCCTGCTCGGTTTGAGCGGGTCGCGAGGGCCGCCGAGGCTCATGTTGATGATGCGCGCTCCGTTTGCTACCGCCCAGCGAATCGCCTTCACCTCGGCCTCGACCGGAATCGACCGCTGCGGCCCGACGACCTTCGCGATCAGAAGCTCCGCAGGTGGTGCGAGGCCCGCAATCCCGAGCCCGTCATTCGTGCCGGCCGCGATAAGCCCGGCGACGAACGTTCCGTGGCCCTGGGTATCGACCGTCGCAGGGCCCTCGACGAAGCTCTTCGAGGCAGCAATCCGCCCCCGGAACTCGGGGTGGCTTCCGTCTATGCCCGAGTCGATCACGGCGACGCGCACGGAAGCGAAAGGTGGTGGCTCGAGCCAGGTGTCGAATGCGCGGTTCTGGGTCGCATACCACTGACGTGCGAAGAAGGGATCATTCGGAACATACGACGGCCGGCGGCTACGGAGCCGCTCCACGTAGAGCGCTCCGGGAACGCCGCGAAGCGCGTCGGCATCGGGTGCCGAAACGGTCAACGCGCGGATCGGCCGGAGATCGACGATACGGGTTGCACCGCGAGCCGACAGGCGCTTCGCTAGCGCCATGCTGCTCTCGTGCGGAGCAACTCCCACGGCAAAGCGGGCAGCGGCTGCACGAGGTGCCCCGACAAGGCCGCATGTCAAAACGGCCGTCACGATGGCGACAGCAGCCGCTGCTCTCGCGCTCACTGCGTGGCCTTGGCGGTGACCGTGACTGCGAGCGCCGGGCCGACAACGCCCTCGGCCACGAGTCGGTAGGTCGCCGTCAACTTCGGCGTCACCGTGGCGGAGAACGTGCCGCCGGGCTCAGGCTTCAGGTTCACGGACGCGAGCCAGGTGCCGTTGACGCCGAGCTTCTCGAGCACGGGAGCGGTCACGTCACGGGCGATACCGGAGATGACGACGGGTGTCCCCGGAGCGACGGACGCGGAGGGACGGGCGATGCGGAGCACGCCGATCCTGAACGCCGTCGAACGGAGGACGAGCCGGGCTCGCACGTCGGCGGCCCGTAGCAGCACGCGCGCGCCGCTCTTCTTGACGAACGTAACGGACTCAGGCCGGCCAGATTCGGTAGGTACCACCTGGACATCCACGACCGGGCCCGACAGCCGGAGGGCCTGTCCCAACGTCACCGGGGTGAAGGTGCGCGGCGTCCAACGATGATAGGGCGACAGGGTGTCCCACGGGTCGTCGCGAGCCTGCAGGTACGGCAACACGGCTCCGAACACGTCCTTGCTCGAGGCCGTACGCCCTCCGGAAGACGAATAGTAGAACGCCGTCGCCACCTTGCCGCCGTAGCTGAGGATCTCGCCCCTCGTCGCCTTCACGGCCGCCGTCGTGGACGGCGACTCTGCAGCGACGCCGTAGTAGACCTGGCTGCGCGTGTCGGAGTAGAGATCGAAGGGCCTGTCCTTGACGATGCTCGCAAGCGCATAGGAGCGTGCGGCCACGGCCTGCGCCTGCAGCGCAGCCGCAGGCCATTCCTTCGGCATCTCTCCGGGCACGACGCCGACGAGGTACGCGTCGAGACCGAGGACGTTGATCGCCTGCAGCTTGGCGCCGACAACCGAGAGGCGGATCTCGCCGCGATAGTCCTTGCCGTCCATCCGGAGGGGAGCGCCTTTACCGGCGACAAACGCGAGCGGCCCCGGAAGTCGCACCGGCTTTCCCTCGACGACGATCCGGAGGGCTGGCGTGATGACGATCTCTCCCGGGCCGATCTCCGCAACCGTACCCGAGCCGTCCCGGACAGAGAACGGCACGGGCGAAGAGATCTTCACCGCCACGCGACCGTCACCAATCAGAACCCTGACCTTCCCGGTCGGGGCCTTCGACAACTCGGTACCCGGATAGTAGAACGCCAGGATGTCCCGATAGCCTCTGCCGGCACTGGCCTGGCCGAAGGCTCCGTACTGGTTGAGGCCGACGCCGTGCCCGTAGCCGCCGCCCGTGAGCACGTAGACCGGTAACGACAACGCGGCGAGAGACGCGACAAAAGTCGGCTCCGAGGGCCGGGTAGATGCAGCCGCGGCTGCAGTCCCCGCAAGGGCGAGTGACAGAAAGGGAACGAGTACGCGACGCATCATAAAAGGCCTACGAGAGGTATTCTCGGTAAGACGGCTCAGGCCTTGAGTCTGTTTGCGTATTGCTCTTCGTAGTAGGCACGGTACACGCCCGATTTGATCGGCTCCCACCAGGCGCGGTTCTCGTGATACCACTCGACGGTGGCGGAAAGACCACCTTCGCCGAACGAGTGCTCCGGAGTCCATCCGAGCGCCCGGAGCTTCGAGTCGTCCACAGCGTAGCGGCGATCGTGCCCGGCTCGATCCTCGACGTGACGGACAAGCGCCGGGTCGGCTCCCGTCAGTTCCAGGATCCGACGCGTGACCTCGATGTTCTCGTGATCCTCACCCCCGATGTTGTAGATCTCGCCGGGAGCGCCCTCGTGGAGGACGCGTTCGACACCTGCACAGTGATCCTCGGCGTGGAGCCATTCGCGCACCTGCTTGCCGTCCCCGTAGACCGGCAACGGCTCGCCCTCGAAGGCATTCGTGACAAAGAGAGGCACGAGCTTCTCGGGGTACTGATTGGGGCCGTACGTATTTGCTCCACGCGTGATGGAGGCACGCACTCCGTAGGTGCGCACGTAGGCGAGCACCTGCAGATCGCCGCCGGCCTTTGCAGCGCTGTACGGGCTCGATGGTCGCAGAGGATCTCCCTCGCGTGCCCGCCCGCCCGCCTCGAGGTCGCCGTAGACCTCGTCGGTGGACACCTGGACGTACCGGGCGCCGCTCTCGCGGGCGGCCTCGAGCAGGCACATCGTTCCGAGCACGTCGGTGTGCACGAACTCCGCCGGGCCGAGGATCGAGCGGTCAACGTGCGTCTCCGCCGCAAAGTTCACGATTGCGTCGCAGCCCGCTGCCGCAGTTGCGACCGCTGCCGGGTCGGCGATGTCACCGTGGACGAACACGTGGTCGATCCCCTCGAGATTTGCGAGATTCCCCGCGTAGGTGAGCTTGTCGAGCACAACGACGCTGGCGCCACCACCCGCGAGCAACCGCACGAAATGGGAGCCGATGAACCCGGCGCCACCGGTGACGAGCACGCGCATCGCTACAGGGTAGCCACAGTGTCGGCAGCGCCCACGCGGTTTCCGGCACGATCACCGGATGCGACGACCGCACCCACCCCGGCGAAGCACGATTATCTCGGCGGTCGCCGTCCTCGTCCTGGCGCTCGTCGCAACCACCGCCTACACCCTGGTCAAGCTGGAGGTGTTCGCTCCTTCTCTCTCGGAGCAGATGGCACAGGTCGAACAGACCGAGAAAGCGTGGTGGCTCGGCAGAACGTTCGACGGCCTGCCGGTAACCCACGCCGAAACAGCCAGCGGCGACCGGGTAGACGACCTCGGGTACGGAGCGTGTCAGCGCTTCGGCCACAGGCTCGATCCCTTCACGAGCACGAGGTGCGGGTATCCCCTCTGGATGCAGGTGCGGCGCCGAAAATATGCGCTCTCCCTCGACGATATCCCCCGGCTGCTCGACGGGTCCTGCGTCCGGACAACGGTGCGTAGTGCTCCTGTCGTGGTCGGTCAAAGCGGGGCTGTTCTCTACAGCGGTGTCCTCGCAATCGCCGTCCTCGGCCGACCTGGTCAGGTCGGCCGGGCTCTCCTGCGGCTACGGCCGACCCGTGGTACAGCCGCGTTCGAGCCGCCCACGCTCGGGGTCGAGGCTCTCGCGAACTGCGTCACCCGAGCACATCCGTTCATCCCCCTTCCGGAACGATTCGCCTCTCTCCACCGGATGCCGGGGCTCCCACTCGCCTGGGTAGGCCGCTGGTTCGAGGGCGGGCAACTGACGGGCGCCGGCCTGACGGGCAAGACGGCCGTGCTCTCGTACACAAGTTGCGGTCGGGCCTCGGACCTCGGCTCCTGCCGCGAGACGATCTCGTTCTCGAGCGAACGGTTCGATCAGCAGACGATCCGGGCAGCGCTCTCGGGGGCAACGTGCCGATCGTTTTCCTCCTCCGGTGCGACCGGCGTCGCCTGGGCCAGAGACCTCGCCGGCGAAACCGGCGTCGGCGCGTTCCTCTTCACCGGTGACACCGTGATCTCGTTCGCGAACCAGATCAGGCTCGAGAAGATTCCGATTGCCACCGTTGAGGCCGTCACACGCCTCGTCCGTCCCCTCCCGCCTGCTCGGCGCTTCGAAGCGCCGACCCATGACACTCGACGCCTTCTCGCCGCCTGTGCCGAGCTCGAGCTCGTCAGGTAGGCGGCACCGCACAACCCGGACCGGGCATTAGCCCGCCTTGCCGAGCTCGGCGAGACACTCTGCGAGGCCCTCGCGCCAGTGAGGAAGGTCGGGCGCACCCCTGTCGCTGCGCAGGATCGCCGCCGGTGGGCGCCGAGCCCTCGCTCCGTACTCCGCGGTCGAGATGCGTCTGACCCGGCAATGCAGACCGGACTCCTCGAAGATCGCCTCTGCCAGGTCGGCCCAGGTGCAGTCTCCCGACGCCGCGAGATGCCAGACGCCGAACGGCATGGCGGCGTCCACGAGCTCGCGCGTCGCAGCTGCCAGGTGTCCGACGTAGGTCGGGCAGCCCCGCTGATCATCCACGACGGCAACCTCGTCCCGTTCGGCCCCGAGACGGAGCATGGTGCGAAGGAAGTTGTGCCCGGACGGGCCGAAGAGCCACGAGCTGCGCACGATCCAGGCCTGGCCGCCCGCTGCCGCCTCACCGTGGACCTTCGAGCGGCCGTATGCGGACACCGGGCTCGGACTGTCGGATTCGACGTACGGCCGGCCCTTGCGGCCGTCGAATACGTAGTCGGAGGAGTACACGACGACCGGTGCTCCGAGCTCGGCCACATGAGCCGTGCCACCCACATTCGCCTCGGCGGCACCCTGCGGATCGTCCTCGGCCCCGTCCACATCCGTCCAGGCAGCGCAATGCAGGACGATGTCCGGCACCGCGAGGGCAGCAGGGGCTGGAAACCGCACGTCCCAGTCCGCCCGCGTCAGCGCACTGACAGCATCCGCTGCGAAGACCCCGGAAAGCGCGACGCCGAGTTGGCCGCCGGCTCCCGTGATCAGAACGCGGCGGCGGTGTCTCGCGCGGAGAGAATCGGGTTCGTGGTGCTCCACAGGTCCTTCACGCGAGGGTCGTCCCACGCGATCCCGTGCTCATCGGGGTCGGCAGGATCGTACTCCTCCGTTACGTGATAGACGAACAACAGGTCGGTGATCGCCTCGAAGCCGTGCGCATGCCGCCCGGGAATATAGAGGGCAACGGGGTTCTCGTCCCCGATGTCCTCCGTGTAGGTGGCTCCCGTGTTCCGGTCGAGCACGACGACCCGCGCCGTTCCCTGCAGACAGGTAAAGAGGTCATCCTGACCACGCTCGTGGAAGTGGAGGCCGCGGATGACGCCCTTGCGGGACGTCGAGACGTTGGTCTGCACCGTGGGCTTCGGCAAGAGGCTCTCGCGCCGCAGCTCACAGAACCAGCCGCGCTCGTCGGCGAATCGCCGCAACGGGATCCGCACGATCCCCTCGACGCTCACTTGTTGACACCCGTCTCGTCGATCATGCTCCCGATCTCGGCGAGATGCTGCCAGTGCTTGCCCGCGTCTTCCCACCAGCCGCGCACCGGAACGACGGACAGCTCTCCACGCTCGGCGTAGGCACGGTTGACATCCGTGATCTCGAGCTCGCCCCGACTCGAGCGAGCGAGGCCCGCGATGACGGAGAAGACATCCGGGGGATAGCAGTAGAGGCCTACCACCGCGTCGTTTGTCGGTGGTGAGGGATACCGGAGATCGACGATGCCGGCCTTCTCGGCAAGGTCCACCACGTTTCCCTCGCCGTCGTAAACGACGACGCCGAAGTTCTCGGGGTCAGGGACGTCCTTCACGAAGACCTGCGCACCTCCGGCACCCGCGCCCCAGGAGGCGATCTCCGCCGCATGGGAATACTCGAAGATGTTGTCGCCGAGAACGACGACGAGCGGCTCGCCGCCCGCGAAGTCCTCGGCCATCCCCACCACCTCGGCGATCCCACCCGGTTGCGTCTGCACCCTGTAGGTGAGATCGAGCTCGAGCAGCGGTGTCTCGCCACCTCTGACCGTGAGGTGTCCGTCACCGAGAAGGTCGATCATCTGCCCGGCGTGGGCCTTCCCCGTCACGACAAGCACCTCGCGGATACCCGCGAGCTGAAGGAGTTGCAGCGGGTAGTAGACCATCGGCCAACTACCAAGCGGCAGCAGATGCTTGTTGGTGACGCGCGTCAGCTCACCGAGCCGCGTCGCCTCTCCCCCCGCACAGACAAGTCCCTTCATGCTGCGATGCTAACCGGGATCACACCGCGTGCGAGGCATCCGGTGGTGCGTCCGCTATCGGGCTGTGTGCAAGAAGCCAGAACGAGAGCTCGACCGCGGGGCCGATCCCGAACGCAAAAGCGACGGTTCCGATCCCGACCGTGCCACCAAGGGCAAACCCGGTGAGGGCCGCTCCGATCTCGAGAATGGCACGGGTGGCTCCGATCCGCACGCCCAGACGCCGTGCGGTAACGAGCATCAAGGAGTCCCGGGGGCCTGCCCCCATTCCGGCTCCGATATAGAAGCCCGAGCCGATACCGATGATCGTGATCCCGCCCACCATGAGAACGGCTCGAACTGCGAGCGTCGCGTCGGAGAGGTCGTCGATCGCGTCGATCGAGGTCAGCCAGTCGATCATCAGACCGATCAGGACGGCATTGGCGACGGTGCCAGGGCCGATCCGCGCCCCGAGTGCCCACGCGACGGCAAGGACGCAGACCCCGGTAACGATGTTTGCGGTGCCGAACGACAGCGGGGTGTGATCCGAGATGCCCTGGGCGAGAACGTCCCATGGCGAGAGCCCGAGCCCCGACTCCAGCAGAAAGACGATGCCGACAGCGAACAGAAAGAGGCCAAAGACGAGGGAGGCGGAACGAACGACGAGCGGGCCACGGATCAGGGGAGGCACGTGCATCCCTCAAGCGTACGGGCAAGAGCGTCAACCGCGGTTGTGCGTCACTTCCCGCTTGACCCGAGGATCGACCGATGCTCGCCGAGGGGTGACGAGGGCACGCGAACGACCCTCGCCACCCCTTCCGGCAGCCACCAGTTGTACGCGCCGAACAACTGCATCGAAGCGGGCACGAGAAGGGAGCGGGCGATCGTCACGTCGATCAGGATTGCGGCTGCAAGCCCGAATCCGAACTGCTGCAACCCGACGATCGAGCCGGCAACAAAGCCCATGAACGCAGCGAACATGATCAGTCCTGCAGCGGTCACGAGCCGTCCCGTCTTCTCCAGGCCGACGACGACCGCCTCCTCGTTCGAGGCACCGGCGTCCCACTCCTCCCGCATCCGGCTGACGAGAAACACCTCGTAGTCCATCGACAGCCCGAACAGCATCGCGAACATGATCACCGGAATCCAACCCTCGATCTGGTCGTACGAGATCAGTCCGAACGGCTCACCCCAACCCCACTTGAAGACGGCAACCATGAGGCCATACGCGGCAGCGATCGAGAGGCAGTTGAGGACGATCGCCTTGAGGGGCAGCAGCAGGGAGCGGAACGCGCGCACGAGCAGCACGTAGGTCGCGAGCAGCACGGCCACGACGAGCCAGACGAACCAGCCGTAGGTGAGATCGAGGAAGTCCTTTCCCCCTGGCGGCCCTCCCCCTGCGACGACCGTGACGCCGGCAGGGAATGCCGCCGCAGGGATGATCTCTCCCCGCAGCCGGTCTACGAAGTCGAGGCTTGCGATCTTGCCGTAGTCGCTCTTGCCGATGACCTGCACGTTCAGGTAGCGGCCGCTTGCGTCAACGTACTGGGGGTCACCGGGCCTGAAATCGACGCGGGCGACCTCCGGATCGGCCTCGAGGCCCTTACGCAACCTGCCCACCGCAGCCTCGACCCCGGGTGTCGAGGCGCCGCCGACTTTGCCGGTGTCGATAGCGATCGCGGTCGGGGTCGTTGCGCCCGCACCAACCGCGCCACTCAGGATGTTCAGTCCCTGCACGGACTCGAGGTTCTGGGGAATCCCCTCGTTCGAGCCCGGCCCGAGCTGCAGGGCAAGGGCCGGAGCGGCCATCAGGAGGAGAAGGGATGTCGCACCAATCGCAACGAACCAGGGCCGACGCATGATCCAGCGAGCGAGCTTTGCCCAGAAGCCACGCTCGTGGTCGGCGCGACGATCCAGGAACTTCGAGGGCAGGAGCCTGACCCGCTCGAGCCTTTGCCCGAAAAGCGACAGGACGACCGGCAGGAAGGTCAGCGCGGCTAGCACCGAGACAGTCGGGATGATCAGGCCCCCGATCCCGAAACCGCGCATGAAGGAGAGAGGCATGAAGAGCAGCAGCGCGAGCCCGATGGCGACGGCGGTGCCGGAGAACACGACCGCCCGGCCTGCCGTGGTCATCATCGTCACGATCGCCTCGTCTCGCTCCTGGCCGTTCCGAAGCTCCTCCCTGAACCGATACACCATCAGCAGCGAGTAGTCGATCGCGATCCCGAAGCCGATCAGCGTGACGAGGTTCGTGAGGTAGGTCGTCAGCTCCAAGTAGTTGGCAATCACCCAGATGATCCCGAGCGTCGTCGGAATGGTCACGAGCGAGACGAGGAACGGCACGACGAATGACAGCGTGCCGAAGGTGAAGATGAGGATGACGAGCGCAATCGGGATCGCGAGATACAGCTCCCCCTTCTTGAGATCGGCGGCAAAGACGGGGTCGAGGTCGTACTCGGTGGCAGCTTGCCCCGTCAGATACATCTGCGCGCCCGGAATCGAGCCCGCAGCCTCACGCATCGCCGCGGTGCTGCCCTTCGCGTCGGCGGGCTCGAGCTCGGAGACGATCTGGGCGGCGATGACGGTATCCGTCACCGGGAGCACCGAGACGAGCCGTCCGGTCGGGAGCTCCGAGGTGGCCCGGGCGGCGGCTGCGCGAGCATCCGGTAGAAGCGTCAGCGCCGGTGCGCCGTCGCTCTCGACCACGAGCGTAAATGCGCCTGTCGAGTGCTGCCCGAAGTTGTCACGAAGGATCTGCTCTGCGCGCTGTGAATCGGTGCCCGGCAACGTGAACCGGTTCGTCAGGAGGTCGGAGAGCTTCGCCGAGCCCACGATGGCAACGGCAACCGTGGCGGCCCAGAGGGCAAGAGCTATGAATCGGTGGCGGAGAACGAACCGCGTCCAGCGTTCCATCAACCGTGCTTCCCGGTTCTCGCTGCTGCCTTCCGACGCCGCACGCCAGGCACCGAGCGCACCGCTGCAAACCAGAGATAGAGCAAGCTGGTGACGATCGTCACTGCAGCGCAAAGGATTCGTTTGACGCCGAGCACGAGTTGAATCCATCGTAGCCGACGAAGCATCGTCATACTGCTGCTCCCACGTTGTACGAGGAAAGGACGGCCGGAATGGCCAGAAAAGATATGAAGGTCGGGCCGACGGTCGAGGCGCTCAAGCCGTATCTCGATCGCGCGCTGAACGACAAGGAGTTCCGCAGCGACCTCAGGGACGCTCTGTCCGCGGCAAAGCAGCTCTACGGGCCGCTGGCGAAGGACGCCAGGGATGGCGGCGCAGCCAAATCGGCTTCGCGTCTTGCCACCGACGCGAAAGTGCAGGAGAGTCTCCGCAAGGCGCTCGAGGACTTCGGCAGGGCGGCGGGAACCCTCAAGGGCAGGAAGAAGAGCACGAAAAGTCGGAATGCGATGCTGCTTGCCGGACTCATCGCCGGTGCGCTCTACAACCCGTGGTCGGGGCCCCAGACCCGCAACTGGCTGATGGACAAGGTGGCCGGAGACGACGATCTCCAGCCGCTCGAGGAGTTCGACTTTGGCGCCACTGACTCCGAGGATGCTGTTTCGACGAACGGTGCTGCCGACGCCGAGACGGACATGGCCGAAGCCACCGAGAAGTAGCCGCTAGCGGTCGCCTCCCCCCGCCGGGCTCTTGGGAGCCCGGCGGGAGAGAGCCGCTGCCAGTGCTCCGGGAATGAGGCCGCTCGAGGACGAGATGTCGTCGGCCTCGAGCAACATGGCCCCGGCCGGTGGCGCAATGGCACCATGTGCCCCTGCGGGGCCGCCGAGGGGAAGGTAGGCGCGACCTGCGTCGAACGAGACGTCCTGTGCTCGACGCCAGGCGTTGAGGAACGGATACGGCGCCACGGCCCCGTCGTAGCCGAGCGAGAACAGCGAGACCGGGTGGATCTCGAAATGGAGATGGACGGGGGTGAACTCGGCGTCGCCCGTCTTCCCCATGAAGCCGACAACGTCTCCCGCCCTGACCTGCCCACCGTTGACAGCGAGCGGCGCATAGGCCGAGAGGTGCGCATAGTAGAACTCGTTGCCCGCGTGGTCGCGCACCCACAGCCGCCAGCCGCCGATGTCGTTCCAGCCGACAGAGAAGACCGTTCCGTCTGCCACGGCGAGCAACGGCGTGCCGAGCGGAGAGAAGATGTCCTCACCGTGATGCCATCCTCCGGAGACGTCCGCACGTGGGGCACCGAACGTGTCGCCGAACGAGGCTGGACCGAAGACGGGGAAGACATAGCCACCGCTCGACAGCTGGGCCGAGACCTCGGGAGCGGGACGCACGACCTCCGCGGGAACCCCGGCGATCGACGTTCCGGGCTCCCGCGGCGCATCCGGGGGGATCACCGGACGGGGCAAGGGCCTCGCGGGCGGCGGCTTGACGGGCTTCTTCGGGGGAACGACAGTGGCAGCAGCGGCGACAGCTGCAGATATCACGCCGACCTCGATCGAGCTCCCCGCAGGCAGACCGCCGTGGGCCGAGGTCAGCTGGATGCGCAGTGCAACGAGCGATACGTTCGCTGTCCGGGGCGCTACGCGGGTCGTCTCCGAGGTCGATGAGAGCACCTCGAGGATTCCCCAGTCGGCAAGGGCGACCACCATGTTCGGGGCCGGCGTGATCAGCTGCCCGAGGACGCTGAGACCCGTAACAGACGATGACGAGACGTCACCGGATGCGTTCACCGAGCCGGCGGCGGCGGTCGCCCTCACATCGAGCGACTCCGCGGATATCTCCCCGCCAAACAGCGTCACCGCCAGGGCACCGACACCGCTCTGTGCAATCGAGGAAACACCGGGCCGGGCAACGGCCCGGGCACCCGCTGAGCCGATCCGGACGATCGAGCCGTCGGCCGGATACGCGTACGCGGCCACCGTCTGGTCACCGGGTGGCGGCGCCGTCAATGCAAGAGAGACCTCGTCGGGGGCTTCCGGTTGCACCACCCGGGAGACGAGCGCCACGGCCGAGGCCTCTGGCTCGCCCGGTGCGGCTGCCGCAAGCGACACGAGGGCGGCCACAGCGACGAGAAGAGCGAGGAGCGCGAGGAGGGACGTCCGCTTCACTAGGGTCTACGGTAGCTCTGAAACGCGAATCACGATGAAACGCTGTCCCGTCGGGCACGCCACGCGAGCTGGGCGGCCACGGCGATGGCCAGGACGCCGAACAGACGGCGCAGGAGATCCTCCGGCAACGACGTGGCTATCTGAACACCCACGGCAACACCGACGATCGAAGCGACACCGATGATCAGGGCGGGCCGCAGCCGGAGGTTGCCGTACTGCGACTGCCTGTAGGCGCCGAGAGTGGCCGCCGGGACGATGGCGAGCAACGAGGTTGCTGCCGCCTCGACCTGGCCGAGGCCCAGAACGAGAAGGACAGGAACGAAGAGGATGCCGCCGCCGACACCCAGAAGACCGGACATGATTCCCGCGACGAGGCCGAGGCAGACCGCGCCGACGATCGTTGTCGTGCTCATCCTGCGAGGAGCCAGACGCCGACGCCGGCAAGAAACACCGCAAAGGAAAGGGTCAGCACCCGGCTCGAAAGCCGCTGTTGCATTGCCGTGCCGATGAGGACGCCGGCCATCGCAGGGACTCCGACGAGAGCTGCGTAGCCAGGATCGATCGCCCCATGGACTGCGTACAGGATGGCACCGGCTAACGCTGCGATGGCGATGGCCGCGAGTGAAGTGGCCGTCGCTTCTCTCGTACCGAACGCAGCCAGTCCGATGAGCAGGGGAACGATAACGAGGCCGCCGCCAACACCGAATAGCGCGCTGAACAGGCCGGCAGCGAGACCTATGCAGACGAGGCGCACGCGAAGAATACTAGGCAGGCGGGCGGATCCCGGGATCGCGCGGGTAGCGCAGCTAGCGCACGGCTTCGCGGCGCAGGACGTCCCACGCCAGCGCCACGTCCGCCTCGGTCGTACGGGCGTTGCCGATCGCGAGGCGCAGAACGAACCGGCCGTCGAGCTTCGTGTGAGAGAGAAAGATCTCGCCGCTGTCGTTGGCCCGCCGCATGATCTCCTCGTTCTCCTCGTCGCTGCCGACCCTGCGGAAGCACACGAGCGAGAAGTGGCGCGGCGCACACAGCTCCCACCCCGGCTCCCTGGCGACCCAGCCCTCGAAGAGCGCCGCAAGCCGCACGTGCTCGCGGATGATCGACTGCAGTCCCTCGCGTCCGAAACACCGCAGGGTCGCCCAGAGCTTGAGCGCACGGAACCGTCGTCCGAGCGGCGAGGCGTACTCGCTGAGGCTGACAACGTCTTCGTCTACCCGCAGATACTCCGGCACGAGGCTGAACGCACGACGGAGGTCGTCCGGGCGGCGGCAGAAGAACACCGAGCAATCCATCGGTGTGAACAGCCACTTGTGGGGGTTGACGCCGATCGAGTCGGCACGTTCCCAGCCGTCGAAGTGGCGCCGGAACTCCGGGCACACAGCAGCTGCGCCTGCGTAGGCCGCATCGACGTGAAGCCACACACCCTCGGCTGCGGCCCTGTCGGCAATCGCTGCAACAGGGTCGATCGCCGCGGACGAGGTCGTGCCAACCGTTGCGACGACAGCGCAGGCATCGCCGAGATCGAGTTCGTCGGGCCGCATCGCGAACGTCGCGTCGGCCGGAGCTCGCCGGAGGTCGAGCTCGAGCAATCGCGCTGCCTTCAGGGTCGAGGAGTGCGTGTGCTCGGAGCAGACGACAACCCTCCGGTCGGGACGCGCCGCGCGGGCAGCTGCAAGTGCCGTGATCAGGCCCGAAGAAGCCGTGTCCTCGATGTGCCCGTGAAGCGGGTCGGGCAGGCCGAGAAGCTGTCGCAGCCAGTCGAGCGTCACCTCCTCGAGCTCCTGCAACGCGGGTGAGGCGCGCCAGAGGATGCCGACCTGGTTGAGCCCGGCGATCAGAAGCTCGGCCAGGATGCCCGGCTCGGCTGCCGTCGTCGCGAAGTAGGCGAAGTAGCGCGGGCTCTGCCAGTGGGTCATGCCCGGCATCAGGATCTCGTCCAGATCGCGCAGCACCGCGGAAAACGGCTCCGCACCCTCGGGCGGTGCGGCCGGGAGTGCTGCGCGGATCGCACCGGGCTCGACCTGTGACAGCACCGGATGCTCGTTGATCGTCTCCAGGTAGTTCGCGACCCAGTCGAGCGCAGCCGCGCCGTCCTCACGAAAGGTGCTCATCGCTTCCCCCTGATCTCGACCCAGGGCCGCGTGTTGAGGACAGCGTCCTTCGTCAGCCAGGCTCGCCGGGCCTGCCCGATCCCGAGCTCGGCATAGGAGAACGACCCTGTCGAGTGCGCGTCGGTCGTCACCGGGATCGAAACTCCCGCCTCCCCGGCAAGCCGAGCGTGGACATCGCGCATGTCGAGACGGTCTGGTTGGCTGTTGATCTCGAGCGCCGTTCCGGTCTCGGCGGCGCGGCTGATCACCCGCTCGATGTCCAGCTCGGCACCGGGACGGCGAGAGATCAGACGGCCGGTCAGGTGGCCGATGCAGTCAACGTGCGGATTGTCGATCGCCGCAAGCACTCTCTCGGTAGGGCTGTTGTCGAGCGATGTGTGCAGCGAGGCCACAACCCAGTCGAGCTCCGCCAGCACCTCGTCGGGAACGTCTACGACGCCCTTCGCATTGATGTTCGCCTCGACACCGCGGAGGACACGGATCGACTCCAGGCGCTCGTTGACGGTCTCGATCTCGATCCACTGGTCCTCGATCCTGCCGTCACGGAGATAGTGTGAATGGTCGGTGAGGCAGAGGAACTCGTACCCGCACGCGGCCGCGGCGAGCGCCATCTCCTCGATCGTCGCATCACAGTCCGCCGACCAGTCGGAGTGACAGTGCATCTCGCCCCGGAGGTCTCGGAGTTCGACGAGCTGCGGCAGCATCCCGGCGCGAGCCGCCTCGAGCTCACCGCTCGACTCTCGCAGCTCCGGCGGGATGAAGGAGTAGCCGAGGAAGTCGTACAACGCCGCCTCGTCACGAAACGTCTTCACCTCCCCTGTCTCGACCACGGTCACTCCGTACTCGGAGATGGAGAGCCCACGCCGCTGGGCATCCTCGCGCAGCGCGATGTTGTGCTCCTTCGAGCCGGTGAAGTGCTGGAGGAGATCGCCGAAGCTTTCGGGCGGAACCACGCGGAGATCCAGACGCAGTCCTCCCCTGTCGATCACGGTCGCTTTCGTGTCGCCATGAGCGACGACCTCGAGAACCCAGGGCAGCGAGACGAAGTGGGCTGTCAGAGCCGCCGGATCGGTCGCGGTCGCGATCACGTCGAGATCACGGAACGTCTCACGACGGCGGCGGGTGCTGCCCGCTTCCGACACGTCGATCGTCGAGGGGTGGGCGCGGAGAGCCTCGACGACCTCTCGGGCGACCGGCAGCCCCGTCCCGAGTAACCCTCTGCGGGGCTCGACCGGGCCCTCCCCCGCGGCAAGCGCCCTGAGGATCTTTGCCTCTTTCGCCGCTCCCATCCCCGGGAGCGCCCTGATCCTCTCGGACTCGGCTGCCACCTTCAACTCGGCAAGCGTCGTGATGTCGAGCTCGCGCCAGAACCGTGCGGCGGTCTTCGGGCCGAGACCCGGGAGTCGCATGAATGACGCAACCTCACCGGGAACCTCGGCACGACGGCTCACGAGCGCCTCCATTTCACCGGTCTCTGCAATCTCCACGATCTTCGCCTCGATCGTCTTGCCGATGTCCGGTAGCTCCTTCGCCTTCCCCTGGAGGGCCAACTCGGCGACCGAAGAGCCCGTGTCCCGGATCCTCGTGGCTGCCCGGCGGTAGGCCGCGACCCGAAACGACTGCTCTCCGAGGATCTCCGAGAGATCGGCGAGCAGCTCGAACTGATCGGCCAGATCGGTGTTACGAGGAAGCGCCGCGACCATACCTCGATCATAGGGGCGGCCAGACGTGCAAGATTGAGGGATGCGAGCGATGGTCTGCCTCCCGACCTACAACGAGCGCGAGAACCTCGAGCCGATGGTGCGGGCGCTCGGCGAGTACCTCGACACGGGACGCGACCGGGTACTCGTGATCGACGACAACTCGCCGGACGGCACCGGAGCACTGGCCGATGCACTCGCCGCCGAGCTTCCCTGGGTCGAGGTTCTCCACCGACCAGGAAAGGACGGGCTCGGGCCGGCCTACATCGCGGGGTTCAGGCACGCACTTGCCGCCGGGGCCTCGCTCGTGCTCGAGATCGACTGTGACTTCTCGCACGACCCGGCCGATGTGCCCCGGCTCGTCGCCACGTGCGAAGCGGGCGCCGACGTGACGCTCGGCTCTCGCTGGGTGGAGGGCGGCGGTACCGTCAACTGGGGCGCCGTCCGAACGCTCGTCTCGCGCGGGGGGAGCCTCTACGCTCGCATCATCCTGGGCGTGAGCGTGCGTGATCTCACGGGCGGGTTCAGGTGCTTCAAGCGGGACGTGCTCGCGGGGATCGACCTCGACGCGGTCGAGGCAAAAGGCTATGGCTTCCAGATCGAGATGGCCTACAGGGCGCTCCTGCAGGGTTTCACCATCACCGAGATCCCCATCACGTTCGTAGACCGGCGTGTCGGCGAGTCGAAGATGGGGGGCTCGATCGTCGTCGAGGCGATACTCCGCGTGCCCGCGCTCCGGTATCGCGCCCTTCGCGGACGACTGTAGTCCACGTCGCACAGCCGCGCGGACAGCGGGGCGAAACCCGTCATCCGCCTACACTTACCGCATGGACGAGGTGACCGACGCGACGTTCGCGACCGATGTTCTCTCGAGCGACGTTCCCGTGATCGTCGAGTTCGGCGCCCCGTGGTGCCGTCCGTGCAAGGCGATCGAGCCCGCGCTGACGGAGATAGCGGCAGCGGCAGCGGGGCGCGTGCGGCTCGTCAAGCTCGACATCGACGTCAATCTGGGAACGCCGTCGCGGTACGGCGTTCTCTCCGTTCCGACCGTGATCCTCTTCATCGGTGGCGAAGCGCGGGAGACGCTCGCGGGACCCCAGAGCAAGAGCCGCTACGAGCGAGCGTTTGCGCAGTACATCAGCGGGTGACGCGGCCCTGGGACGAGCTCCTCGTGGGCGACGAGATGGCCTTTCGCGCGACCGAGCCTGCACGTGAAGCGCGGCTCGAGGCGCTACCGGCCGGTCTCGACCCCCACGTCACGGCCGCGCTCACCCGGATGGGCATCGACGGGCTCTACGCGCACCAGGGAGAGACCTGGGAGGCAGCCACACGCGGCGAGAACGTTCTCGTGACGACGGGGACGGCGTCGGGAAAGTCGCTGGCGTTCAACCTGCCGGTGCTCGACGCGATCGTCCGTGAGCCGACTGCGCGAGCGATCTACCTCTATCCGACCAAGGCGCTCACCCAGGATCAGGCGAGGGGCATCGCAGGGTTCCGCCTACCGGGTGTGCGGCCGGCGATCTACGACGGCGACACCGAGCCAGAGCGTCGAGCGCAGATCCGGCGATCGGCAAACCTGATTCTCACGAATCCGGACATGCTGCACCTCGGCATCCTCCCGCACCACGACCTCTGGGGCGACGTCCTCTACAACCTGCGGTACGTCGTCGTGGACGAGGCTCACGTCTACCGGGGTGTCTTCGGCTCGCACGTGGGGAACGTGATCCGGCGGCTGCGGCGACTCGCCCACCTCTACGGAGCCGAGCCCCGCTTCCTGCTCGCCTCGGCCACGATCGCGAACCCGGCAGAGCTCGCCGTCGCGCTCACCGGAGAGACGGCAACGATCGTCGAGACCGACACCTCCACCCGTGCGGAGCGCGACATCGTCCTCTGGAACCCCGCCCTCCTCGACCCGGAGCTCGGCATCCGTGCGAGCGCGCTCTCCGAGGCCTCGCTTCTGATGGCGGGCCTCGTCTCCCGGGGGCTTCGCACGATCTGCTTCGCCAAGAGTCGAAAGGCGGCCGAATTGATCCACCGTTTCACCGCCGATCGCGTCGATACGGCGACGGCCGCCCGGCTCGCGCCCTACCGGGCCGGCTATACGCCTGCGCAGCGGCGCGAGATCGAACGACGGCTGATGGAGGGAGAGTTGCTCGGCGTCTCCGCAACAGATGCTCTCGAGCTCGGCATCGACATCGGGCAACTCGACTGTGCAATCTCGGTCGGCTTCCCCGGGACCGTCGCCTCGTTGCGCCAACAGTGGGGCCGCGCGGGTCGGCGCCAGCACGGCCTTGCCGTGCTGGTCGCGAGCGAGGATGCCCTCGACCAGTTCTTCATGCGTGAGCCGGAGTCACTGCTCGGACGGCGCGTCGAGGCAACCCGGCTCGATCATGCGAATCCTCGAATCCTCGACCTTCACGTGTGCGCCGCCGCGTTCGAGGGCCCCGTTGCCCAACGTGACGTGCCGACTCTCGGCCCGGAGGCGCTCGAACGAGCCGCGTTGCTGCCCGAGCTCGAGAAGACACCCGCCGGGTTTGTCTGGACCGGTCGCGACACACCCGCCGGCCGCTTCTCTCTCCGCTCGGGCGGTCGCGATTCGTTCACGATCGTGGACGCGACAACGGGTGCTGTGCTGGGGCTGATCGAGCGGGAGCGTGCGTACTCCTCGGTCCACGAAGGCGCCGTCTACCTCCATCTCGGTGCGCAGTACCTCGTGCGTACGCTCGACGACGGCGCGCGCACCGCCCTCGTGGAGCCGGCCGGAGTGGACTGGTACACGCAGGTGCAGAAAGACACCCAGACGGCAATCGAGCAGCCGCTGCGCTGCGAACGGATCGGGGGGGTCGATCTCCACTTCGGAACGGTTGCCGTGACCGAACAGGTGATCGCCTACCAGCGAAAGGCGATCCGCGGCGGCTCGACCCTCGCCGTTGTGCCGCTGGCCCTGCCCGAGGTAACCTTCCCGACAGAAGCCGTCTGGTTCTCGCCCGGCGACGACCTGCTCGAGGGTCTGGAGGAGATGCCAAAGCTGCTCGGCGCCCTCCACGCAACCGAGCATGCGCTCATCTCGCTGCTGCCGCTCTGGGCCATGTGCGACCGCTGGGACATCGGCGGCCTCTCGACCAACGTGCACTTCCAGACCGGCCTGCCGACCGTCTTCGTCTATGACGGCCACGCAGGAGGTGTCGGGATCACCGAGCGGGGCTTCGAGTGCTTTGGCGGCTGGGTCTCCGACACGGCGCGCCTGCTCCGTGGGTGCCCCTGCACGAGCGGCTGTCCCTCCTGCGTGCAAAGTCCCAAGTGCGGCAACCTGAACGAGATGCTGGACAAGGGGGCTGCCTCGCTCCTGCTCGACCGGATGTCGGGAGCCTGAGAGCTCGACCTCGGTGCGTTTCGTTCCTCGACATCGTGGTGCCTCGGAGTCCGGTACGAACCCTCACATCTTCACCCTCTACACGATTTACACCTGGAAAAATCGTTCTTTGCAACCGGGGATAAGCCTGTGGAAACTGTGGAGAGATGGCGGGCTAGGCGAAAACGCCCATGGAGCGAAACTTCGCACGCCGGGCTCGCCTGAGATCGTCCGACGCAGTGCCGTCGAGCTCATGCAGGTGAGAGACGACCGATTCCCGGAGGAACAGCGCGGCCGCGTCTACGTCCGTCTGCGCTCCTCCGACCGGCTCGGGAACGATGCCCTCGATGACGCCGAGGTCGAGACAGTGGGCAGCGTCGAGCCGGAAGGCGGAGGCCGCCTTCTTCGCCTGCGAGGCGTCGCGCCAGAGAATCGCTGCACACCCTTCGGGAGAGATCACCGAGTAGATCGCGTTCTCCTGCATCAGCACGCGGTCGGCGACGGCAATCGCGATCGCGCCGCCGGAGCCGCCCTCGCCGATCACGACCGAGACCGTCGGCACTCCGAGCCGCATCATCATGGCCTGAGAGCGCGCGATAGCACCGCCCTGGCCATGCTGTTCTGCGGCGACACCCGGAAAGGCGCCCGGGGTGTCAACGAGTGTGACGAGTGGAAACCCGTGCCGATCTGCAAGCTCCATCACGCGGACCGCCTTGCGATATCCCTCCGGGTAGGCCATGCCGAAGTTGCGCTTCGTGCGCTCCTTCAGATCACGGCCCTTCTGATGCCCGAGCAGTGCGATCGTACGCCCTTCGAGCTTGCCGATCCCCGCCACGATCGCGTGGTCGTCCATCCGGCCGCGGTCACCGTGAAGCTCGAAGAAGTCGTCGAGGATTCGCTCCACGTAGTCGAGCGTGTACGGCCTGTCCTTGTGCCGTGCAAGCTCGACGCGCTGCCAGATCTCCTCGTCAGAGGTGTCGTCCTTCAGCCGTTCGAGCTGCCGCTGCAGACGCTCGAACTCTGCCGAGAGTCGCGTGCCGCGCAGGAGCTTGACCCCGCTCAACCGGGCAAGCCGGTCGCGTAGGCCGAGCTCGGCGTCGCTCGTCATGCCGTCCGCCGAAAGAGCCGGATCAGCTGGGCGAGAACCGGGCGCAGCTCCTGCCTCGGCACGATCCTGTCGATGTGACCGAAGCGGAGATTCGACTCGGCAAGGCCGAAGTCGTCGGGGAGCTTCTCGCGCGTCGTCTGTGCCACGACCCTCGGCCCGGCAAACGACATCAGGGCGCCCGGCTCCGCAACGAGCACGTCGCCGAGCGAGGCAAAGCTCGCGAGGAGTCCGCCGGTCGTCGGGTGAGCGAGCACGGAGATCATGACGCCGCCCGACGCGTGCAGTTCCTCGAGTGCGCAGATCGTCTTCGGCAGCTGCATGAGCGCCAGGATTCCCTCCTGCATGCGCGCGCCACCCGACGACGAGACGGAGACGAGCGGCAGCCGGTCGGCAGCCGCATGGTCGCACGCGCGGGCGAACTTCTCACCCACGACGCTCCCCATCGAGCCTCCCATGAAAGAGAAGTCCATCACGGCAAGGCGACACGGCAGCGCTTCGATCAGGGCAGAGCCGGTGATCATCGCATCGCCAAGCCCTGTGGACTCCTCGGCCTCCGCAAGACGCTCGGTGTAGGGCCTGAGGTCGAAGAACTCGAGCGGGTCACCCGAGCGCAACGCGCTCTCGTCCTCGGCGAAGCTACCAGGGTCGGCAAGTTGCTCGATGCGCTCGAGGCCACGAACCGGGAAGTGGTACTCGCACTGCGGGCAGACACGAAGGCTCGCCTGCAGTTCGTCGTCGCGGTAATGCGACCCGCAGCCAGGGCAGGTGTTCGGGTGCTTCTTCACCGTCCCGTCGTCGAGCGTCACCTGCTTGTGCTCGATCGAGACATCGACCTTGTCGGTGGCAGACATCTCCACCATCTTAGACCCGCCTCGCCACCGCGGGGCTACAGGCCGGCTGCTCGGGCGAGACGGGTCGCGACCGCAGCGTCGGCGCCCGCACTCAGTCCCGTCAATCCGAGGCCCGCCAACGTGCACCTCTCGGCGACATCTCGAAGGAGCGCCTCGGCCTCGGGCAACGTCCAACCACCCGGCTCCGGCACGAACACCGCGACCTCTTCGGGCCGCAGGACGTCGCAGTCGAAGGCGACGTAGACCCGGCCACAGCCGTCGAGTGCCCGTCCGATGTCCTCATCGACCTCCACGGTTGCAAGGTACGCGACCTCGGACGAGTCGAGGTTGCGCGTCCCGACGAGAGCGACATCCTCGGGACGAACGTCGGCGGCGTCGAGCACCATGCGCAACGGCATCCCCCAGGTGTTCCCCGAAGGGGAGCTCTCCGGGGTGTTGAGGTCACCGTGGGCATCAACCCAGATGACAGCGAGCCGGCCCGGACGGCCGGCAAGTCCGCGCACAGCGCCGACGTGGGCGCAACAACAGCCACCGAGGACAAGCGGGAGCGCAGGCAGATTGCGTCGTTGCGAAGCCACCTGTTCCTCCAGGGTCTCCTCCTCGATCACGGCAGCCTCGGGATACGGGAGCTCGAGCCAGGCAGCGGCGGCCATCATCTCGCCACCTGCTCCCCACGCCCGGGGAACACGCACGAGACCGGCGGCATATTCACGGCCGCAGCTGTGGCACTGGTATTCCGTCCCGACCGCGACCGCTGTCAGCGTGCGACAGTCGGGGCAGCGCGCGCGCAACGTGCTCAAGCCGGATGCCCCCGTGCTCCACGGGAAGTCGGAAAGACGAGCTCAGCCCACCGGCCCTTCACCGCAGAGACGCGTCAGGGCTCATCGTGCCAGCGGCGAAATACGAGGCACGCGTTGTGGCCGCCGAAGCCAAAGGAGTTCGAGACGCCGATCTCGACCTGTTCATGGCGTGCCTCGTTCGGGATGTAGTCGAGGTCACAGGTGGGATCCGGTGTCGTCTGGTTGATCGTGGGAGGCAGAATCCCGCGCTGCAGCGCGAGGATCGTGAAGATCGCCTCCATTGCTCCCGCAGCGCCGAGACAGTGCCCCGTCGCGCCCTTCGTCGAGGAGATCGGTGTCCGGTAGGCCTTGTCCTCACCGAGCGCGACCTTGATGACCCGCGTCTCGCCCGAGTCGCCCGCGGGGGTCGAGGTGCCGTGAGCATTGATGTAGCCCACGTCCTCCGGCGTGATGCCGGCATCGGCGAACGCCATCGTGAGTGCCCGGGCGGGGTTCTGCCCCGTCGGATCGGGGTCAGAAACGTGGTTCGCGTCGGAGGAGACGCCGTAACCCAGAATCTCCGCATAGATCCGGGCGCCACGCTCCTTCGCGTGCTCGAGCGCCTCGATCACGAGCACACCGGCTGCCTCACCCATGACAAAGCCGTCACGCTCGCCGTCGAACGGACGTGAGCCGCGCTCGGGATCGTCGTTCCTCGTCGAGATCGCCCGCATCGCGGCAAAGCCCGAGATGCTCACCCGCGTCACCGGAGCCTCCGTGCCACCGCAGATCATCGCGTCGGCCCGGCCGAGGCGAATCGCGTCCACGCCGTCGCCGATCGCCATGTTCGAGGCGGCACACGCAGTGCACTGAGAAAGGAGCGGCCCACGGGTGCCGAGCTCGATCGAGACCCAACCGGCTGCGAGATTCGGAATGATCTGGACGATCGAGAACGGGCTGACGCGATCAGGCCCCTTGTCGTTCAGCTGGTTGACGCACGTCTCGAACGACCGCAAGCCTCCGATCCCGGTGGCGATCGCGGCACCCACACGCTCGGCTATCGGTGCGATCGCGAGCCCCGAATCCGTCTCGGCCTGCCGGGCCGCCGCGATCGCGAGATGCGTGAAACGATCCATCCGTCGCGACGCCTTGTAGTCCATGTAGTCCGTCACATCGAGGTCTCTGACCTCGCATGCGAAATGCACGGCGTAGCCGGTCGAATCGAACTGCGTGATCGGGCCTGCACCCGAACGGCCTGCAATCAGGCCTGCCCAGGTGTCCTCGGCCGTGTTCCCGAGGGAGCTGACCGCGCCGATCCCGGTTACGACGATTCTCCGTCTGCCGTTACTTTGATCCACGGGAAAGTAGGCTACATCCCGAGGCCACCGTCAACGAGCAGCACTTCGCCCGTGACGAATGAGGCCTGATGGGAGCAGAGAAATCGGACGGCTCCGGCGACATCCGCCGGGGCGCCGAGTCGGCCGAGTGGCGTTTGCTGGAGCAGCGCGTCGGTCGCCTCTTGCGGAAGCACGTCCGTGAGCTGGGTGGTGATGTAGCCGGGCGCAACGACGTTTGCCCGGACGTTCCGGCTGCCGAGCTCACGCGCGAGCGACTTCGTGAAACCGATCATGCCCGCTTTCGACGCCGCGTAGTTCGTCTGCCCCCCGTTTCCGTGGACGCCGACGACCGATGAGACGTTGACGATCGCACCTGACCGCTTCTTCATCATCGGCCTCGCCGCAGCGCGGCAGGTGTAGAAGACCGACGAGAGGTTCGTCTCCATCACGGTGTGCCAGTCGTCGTCGCTCATGCGGGCGAGCAGGCCGTCGCGTGTGAGCCCCGCGTTGTTCACGAGGATGTCGAGATCCCCGGCCTCCTGCACGAGCGCAAGAGCCGACGCCGGGTCGGAGACGTCGGCCTGAACGGCCCGGCCGCCGATCTCGCGCGCGACCGCGTCTGCCTCCTCCTGGCCTGTGCGATACCCGACCACGACCGAGGCGCCCGCGGCAGCGAGCTCCACTGCAATTGCACGGCCGATGCCCCGAGAGGCTCCGGTGACGAGAGCGGTCATGCCCTCGAGCGAGCAGAAGTCGCTCATGTCGCGAGCATCTCTCTTGCCTTCTCGAGGCTGGCGGCATCGTTGACGGAAATAGCCCGAACGCTCCTGTCGATGCGCTTGATCAGCCCCGAGAGCACGTTCCCCGGACCGACCTCGACAAACGTCGTGACACCATCCTGCACGAGCTCTCTGGCGGCCTGCGTGAACTTCACGGGCGCCGTCAGCTGTTCCACGAGAATCGAGGCGAACCGGGTTACAGGCTCGACGTGAGCGGTCACGGTGGACATGAAGGGTGCTACCGGATCCTGGAAGCGGATCGACTCGATCGCCGGACGGAGGCGATCGGCAGCCCGTCCGACGAGGGGGCTGTGGAACGCTCCCGAGACCTTCAGCTTGATCGCCCGCCTGGCACCGATGGATTCGGCTTCGACACAGAGACGATCGACTGCGGCGTGCTCACCTGACACGACGACCTGGCCGGGGCAGTTGTAGTTCGCGGGCCAGACTCCCTCGATCCTGTTGCACAGCTCCTCGACCGCCTCGTCCTCGAGGCCGAGAATCGCTGCCATCGCTCCCGGATGCAACCGGGCCGCCTCCGCCATCGCAAGACCTCGCTCGCGCACGAATCCGATCGCCTCGGCTGTACCGATGGCCGAGACCGATGCGAGCGCGGCGAACTCCCCGACGGAATGACCCACAACGATGTCAGGCTCGAGCCCCTGGTCGCGGATCGCTGCCAGGATGGCAAGGGATGTTGCTATCAGGGCCGGCTGCTGCACCTCGGTGTCAACCAGCTCCTCGAGTGGCGTCTCGAAACAGAGCTTCTGCAGGTCGAGGCCCGAGGCCTCGCTGCCGACACGGTAGACGTCCATTGCCGCCGGCACAGCCTCCGCGAGCTCGCGGCCCATGCCCGCTTCGAGGGCACCTTGTCCCGGAAAGCAGAATGCGACTTTGCCCGTTGCGGCACTCTCTCGCGTGCTCACGCGACGACCGCCGCAGGAAGGCCGATAGCGTTCCCCAACTGGGCTTTCCCGCCCCATTGGAGCAGTGCCGAACCCCACGTGAGGCCTGCACCCATACCGGTCATCAACACGAGCGCTCCTTCCGTTAGACGTCCCTCCGCGCGCGCATCCACGAGGGCGAGGGGGATCGACCCCGACGAGGTGTTCCCGAAACGGTCAACGTTCACGACGGTTCGCTCGGGTGAAATACCAAGCTTTTCGACCGCGTAGTCGATGATCCGCTTGTTCGCCTGGTGTGGGACGTAGCAATCGACGTCGGCGATCGTCTTGCCACACTGCTCGAGGACGGCCGTCGCCGACGACACCATCACCCGGGTCGCGAACTTGAACACCTCACGGCCGTTCATCTCGAGAGAAGGCTTCGAGCCGTCGAAATACCGGGAGCCGCTGCCCGGATAGGAGAGATGGACGCCCCCGCCGCCATCGGCACCGAGCTCGAAACCGAGGAATCCCCCCGTCGAGACGGGCTCCATCACGACCGCGCCCGCACCGTCGCCAAACAGCACCACTGTCGATCGATCCTCCCAGTCGAGCGTCTTCGAGAGCACGTCAGCGCCGATCACGAGCGTCTTCTTCGAAAGACCCGATGCCAGCATCCCGTAGGCCTGGGTGATCGCATACATGAACCCGGTGCAGCCCGCGGCCAGATCGTAGGCCGCCGCGTTCCGCAGCTCGAGCGTGTCGGCCATCAGCGCCGCGGCTGTCGGGAACAGCATGTCCGGAGTGACGGTGGCGCAGATCACGAGATCGATCTCGGAAGGCTGCGCGCCTGCCTCGGCGAGTGCCTGTCGCGCTGCGGGCAGCGCGATATCGCTGAGAGCCTCGTCCCGGGTGGCGATCCGACGCTCGCGGATCCCGGTGCGCTCACGGATCCATTCGTCCGACGTGTCGATAAGCCGCGCCAGATCGTCGTTCGTCATCACGGTCTCGGGCACGTTCGAGCCGAGGCCCGTGATCCCGATTGCCACTCCCGTGGCCGACCCGATCATCGCTCCACCGCAAACGTCAGCGTGCCGCGGGCAGCAAGCGCGCCGTCAACTGTTGCCGTTGCCTTGCCGCGGCCGATCGGCCCACGCATGGCGTCGATCTCACAGGTCAGCGTGAGCGTCTCCCCCGGCGAGACGATGCGCTTGAAGCGGCATTCGTCGATGCCTGCGAAGAAGGCTATCTTGCCCCGGTTCTCCTCCTCGACGAGCACCGCGACGGCACCGGCTTGTGCCATCGCCTCGACGATCAGAACGCCCGGCATCACGGGCCTGTCGGGAAAGTGCCCCGGAAACCACCAGTCGTCGGCACGCACGAGGCGGGTGGCAACGACCTTCCGGCCTGGCTCGAGCTCGATCACCTCGTCGAGGAGCAGGAATGGATCCCGGTGAGGCAGGATGCGCTCGATCTCCTCCTTGCCGAACGGTGCCTCGGGAATCACGCTGCGGCTCCTCCCCCACCGACGGGGGCGGAGTGTCGGACGCGTGAACGGCGGGACGATTGCACAGGGCAAGTCTACTGTCCGGACGACATGATTCGTTGCGGTCGAGCCGAAGCTCAGGGGCGGCGAAGGACGGTCTGATTTCCGGCTGCATCGCGCGCAACGACGAGAAGCGCCCGGATCCGGCGAACACCGGCGAGTGTGAGGTAGCCGGGGCCCGCAGCTTCGAGATGTCTGACCGAACCGTTCACACGCACGGTCACCCGGGCAGCCTCCGAGACCCGGAGACGCAGCGGCCGGCTGAAAAGACGGATCCCCGGAGGGGTCGCGTCCCGCAGAAACGGCAGCGTGGCTGCGATTGTCCCGGTCGTGTCGGTGACCTCGACGACGGCAGTGTAGTCGCCATCCGGGGCGGCTCCGAGCCGCTTTGTACCGTCCCAGGTGATCGTCTGCTTGCCCGCCTGCAGGGGCCCGTTGAAGAGTGTCGCGACCCAGACACCCTCATGCAGGACACGCAGCCTGACGGTCGCCGGAGCGGTGAGGAAAAACGAGACGCGGAGCGCATCTCCCTTCCCGTCCCCGTTTGGCGTGAAGATCGGGGGCGAGACCGACGACGGGCCGAGCGTCCGGATCACCGTCATCTGGAGCTGCTCCATGACGACGAATCCGCGAGCGTCGGTTGCACGCACGACGATTCCGTAAACGCCGTCAGGCTGCCCGCTCCCATCGAACGAAAAAGTGTGTTCCCCTGCCGGAAGACGGGTCGGAGGAACGATCTCCACTACCTGGGCTCCGGTCGCGTCGAGAAGCGTTGCCGTCACCGTGGCCGTCGTCGTTGTCTCGTACGTGACGATGGCGATGTCGGCGACGCCGTCGTCATTCGGGCTGATCGTCACCGGGTCGGCAGCGAGGTGCACAAGAGCGAGCGGCGCGTCCTTCGTGGACTTGCCGAAGGTACCCGTGACAGGTCTGGCACCCTCGACCCCCATGCTCCAGCGGATGCCGGTTCCCGCGACGAGGGAGGCATCCCAGCTCCAGTCCACGACCGGCCCACGCCCCGCACCTGCAGCACGTTCCTGCCCGAGTGCGTCTACCACGGATATCCGCCACGCAAGCGCCGCCGAGACGCGCGCCGTGAAGCGCACCGGCCCTCCGAGAGATCCCTTCACTGCCGGGTCGAAGAGCTTGGGAAGACCGATGCCGAGCGACGTGCCCGCTATGGCGTCAAGCTGGGCGTACAGGAGGTTCCCGGGGCACTCCGTTTGCCCCGTGTCACGGTGGCCGGACACCGCGCGAAGCGTGACCGGAACGCCCGGGAGATACCGCTCGCTGCCGCCCGAGATAACAGTGACGTCGGCGAGAGGATCGACATGGGCGAGGTCGAGTCGCCAGGCGAGCAGCTTCTCGAGTGACCGGGAAGCCGCCGCCGGAATCGCCGTCGTGCCAAAGGTGCCGATCACAGCCACGCCGACCGAGCCGGTGTTGAAGCCTCGAGCATGCGCGCCGATCACGTTTTGCTCGATACCCCCGTGCCGGCCCTCGTACACGGTGCCGTAGCGGTCTACGAGAAAGTTGTAGCCAATGTCGCTCCAGCCGTTCGATTTGACGTGATAGAGCTGGATTCCGCGCATGATGGCCGCCGCCTGTGAGGGCGAGTAGTCGTTCGGTCCAGCCGTGTGGTGGACGATCGCAAAGCGCACGCTCGGGGCAAAGCCCGGGCCTTCGCCGCCGATCGACTCGTCGGCACCCCACGTACTCCGCGGCACGATCGCCGGAGACCCTGCACTGGCGACGGCCCGAAGCGGAATCATCTGCTCGGGGCTGCGGACAAGAGACGCGCGCAGGTCGGTGACGCGGCCCGACACCCGATAGCGGATCGCATTGGCCGGCCCGACCCAGGTCGGACTGCCGAGGCGCCAGCCGCCGGTTGCTGCGTTCTCGCGGGCTCCGATGTCCGGTTGGTCGTCCTCCTCGAGGGCGGCGGCGAGCCAGGGTCCCCAGGTGCCGTCGGTCGCACGCGCACTGAACCGCACCGATCCCGGGCCGTGCCAGCGGACCCCGACGAGATCGAATCGCCCGGTCGTCACGGGCAAGGGCCTTCCCCCTGTGACGGGCACCGACCGGAACGTGATCGAGGCAAGGCTCGCCGAGGCCGCCGCGGGCAACGCCAGGGCCAGAACGACGGTGATGACGGCAAGAAGAGGCTTCACGACATATCCTGGTGGCGGCGGAGAATACCGCTCTCCCGAGGGGATTCGGCACCACCCTGCTAGAATCCTTACTGTCGTGAAATATCCTTACCCGCAGGGATCCGTGGTCAACCGACGGGCCAAATCAGTGGTGCACGGCGCAAAAGCTTTCCCCCACCGGAGGAAGATCGCGTGAATGTCGCTCTGATCGTGGCCGCTGTCGTCATCGTGCTGCTGGTTGTTCTCTTCTCCGCGACGGTGAAGATCGCAAGGGAGTACGAGAGGGGCGTCATCTTCCGGCTCGGCCGGCTGCTGCCGGAGCCGAAGGGCCCCGGGCTGTTCTTCCTGATCCCGTTCGTGGACAAGATGGAGAAGGTCGAGTTGCGGACGGTGACCCTGAACGTTCCGCCGCAGGAGGTGATCACGAAGGACAACGTGCCGGTTCGTGTCAACGCCGTTGCCTACTTCCGGATCGTCGAGCCAAAGGCGGCGATCGTGCAGGTGGAGAACTACATGAACGCCACCTCACAGATCGCGCAGACGACGCTGCGCTCTGTCCTGGGTCAGCACGTACTCGACGAGCTCCTCTCGGAGCGCGACAAGATCAACGGCATCCTCCAGACGATCATCGACGACGCCACCTCACCGTGGGGCATCAAGGTCTCGGTTGTCGAGGTCAAGGACGTCGAGATCCCGAGCGATATGCAGCGCGCCATGGCGCGTCAGGCCGAGGCCGAGCGGGAGCGACGTGCCAAGGTGATCTCGGCCGAAGGCGAGTACCAGGCATCCGAGCGGTTGAAGGACGCTGCCGCCGTGATGGCGCAGGAGCCCATCACCGTGCAGCTTCGCTACCTGCAGACGCTGCTCGAGATCGGGTCGAACAACAACTCGACGATCATCTTTCCGATCCCGATCGACCTGCTGACAGCGTTGTCGAAGCTCGCCGGGAGCAGCGAGTAAACCGCTAGTCGAGATCGTCCGGGTCGGCGTCACTGGCGTCGTCGGTCTCGTCCATTTCGACGTCCGCGGACTCATCGTCCAGCGCGCCCTCCTCGCTGATGGCAGCCGGCCCCGCTTCCGAGGTCACCTTCACCGGCTCGTCCTCGTCGTCCGACCCGAGGAAGGGCGCGAGCGTCGAGACGTGCTCGCCATCACGCAGCCGCGTCACGATCACGCCCTGGGTGGCACGGCCGGATCGCTTGATCCCGTCTACCGCCATACGAATGACGGTGCCGGCGTCGGAGATCAGCATCACCTGGTAACCCTCGCGCACGATCCTCGCCCCCGCAAGCCGCCCCTTGCCTGCCACGAGCTTCGCCGTCTTGACGCCCATCGTGCCCCGACCCTTGACGGGATACTCCGAGACCCGCGTACGCTTGCCCCAGCCGTTCTCTGTCACGACGAGGAGGTCGGCGTCGTCTGCTGCAATATCCACCTCGATCACCTCGTCGTCGCCGCGGAGCCTCATGCCCGCTACACCGGAGGCGGGGCGACCCATCGACCGCACGTCGCTCTCGTGGAAACGCACGGCCTGCCCGAGCCGCGAAACCATCAGGATGTCGTTATCGCCGTCCGAGAGGCGCACACCGATCAGCTCGTCGTTCTCGCGCATCCGAAGAGCAATGATCCCGTCCGCTTTGAGCGGCGTGTTGTACTCGAGGAAGGCGGTCTTCTTGATCACGCCCTTCTTCGTTGCGAAGACGAGGTACTTCGACTCCTTGTAGTCGCGCGTCGCGATCACCGCGCGCACGAGCTCGTCCTGGCGAAAGGGGAGCAGATTGACGATCGCGCGCCCCTTGGACTGGCGGGAGCCGAGCGGCAACTCGTGCACCTTGAGCCGATAGACCTTGCCGACGCTCGTGAAGAAGAGGATGTAATCGTGGGTCGAGGCGACGAACAGGTGCTCGATGTAGTCCTCGTCCTTCATGTCCATCCCCATGACGCCGATTCCGCCCCGGCGCTGCTCGCGATAGGTCGTCACGGGGAGCCGCTTGATGTAGCCCGAGCGCGTGATCGCGATGACCATGTCCTCCTCGGCGATCATGTCCTCGAGCTCGAGCGAGTCCTCACCCATCACGATCTCGGTGCGGCGCTCGTCGGTGCGGCCGTAGGTCTGCTTGACCTCGAGCAGCTCCTCGCGAATGAGCGCGTCGATGCGCGCAGGGTCGCCGAGAATCGCCCGCAGCTCCGAGATGCGCTCCTGGAGGTCTGCGTACTCGGACTCGATCTCCTTGCGGGCAAGGCCGGTGAGGCGCGCGAGGCGCAGGTCGAGGATCGCCTGGGCCTGGATCTCGGAGAGGCCGAAGTGGCGCATCAGGCCGGTGCGCGCGGCGTCGGTGTCGTCCGAACCGCGGATCAGGGCGATCACGGCGTCGAGGTTGTCGAGGGCGATCAGGTAGCCCTTGAGGACGTGGGCGCGCTTCTCGTTCTGGCGCAGCTCGAACTTGGAGCGGCGGATCACGACCTCGCGCTGGAAGTCGAGGTAGTGCCGCACGATCTCGAGCAGCGACATCACCCGGGGCACCCCGTTCGCGAGAGCGACGGCGTTGTAGCCGAAGGTGGACTGGAGAGCCGTATGCTTGAACAGCTTGTTGAGTGCGACCTGCGGGATCGCATCGCGCTTGAGCTCGATCTGAATCCGCATTCCCGAGCGGTCTGAGTGGTCGGCAAGATCCGAGACCTCGGTGATCACCTTCTCGTGGACGAGGTCGGCGATCTTCTTGATCACGCCGCTGTCGCCACCCTTCTTGACGCCGTAGGGCAGCTCGGTGACGATGATCGCGCTCTTCCCGCCGCGGAGCTCCTCGATGTGGGCGCGCGCACGCATGATGATCCGGCCACGTCCCGTGCGGTAGGCATCGCGAATCCCGGAGCGGCCCACGATGAACGCCCCCGTCGGGAAGTCCGGGCCCTGCAGATGCTTCATCAGGTCCTCGACGTTCGCCTCCGGCTTGTCGATCAGCTGCACGACGGCGTCGATTGCCTCGCCTAGATTATGGGGCGGCATGTTGGTCGCCATCCCCACGGCTATGCCCGACGAGCCGTTGACGAGCAGGTTCGGGAAGCGCGCCGGCATCGCCAGCGGCTCCTTGCGCGATTCGTCGTAGTTTGGCCCGAAGTCCACCGTGTCCATGTCGATGTCGCGCAACATCTCGGTCGCGAGCCGCGTCAGCCGGCATTCCGTGTATCGCATCGCAGCAGGCGGGTCGTCGTCGAGCGATCCGAAGTTGCCCTGGCCGTCAACGAGCGGGTAGCGCAGGGAAAACGGCTGCGCCATGCGTACGAGGGTGTCGTAGATCGCCTGATCTCCGTGCGGGTGGTAGCGGCCCATCACGTCGCCGACGATCGAGGCAGACTTCTTGTAGGGCCGGTTCGGCTGCACGCCGGCGTCGTGCATGCCCCAGAGCACCCTCCGGTGGACGGGCTTGAGGCCGTCGCGGACGTCGGGAAGCGCGCGGCTGACGATCACCGACATCGCGTAGTCGAGGAAGCTCGAGCGCATCTCGAGCTCGAGCTCGCGCGGTTCGACCCGGCCGGCGCCGAGGGGCTCGATCACATCAGACATCGAGGAACTTCACATCCTTTGCGTTCTGCTCGATAAAGAGGCGGCGCGGTTCGACCTGATCGCCCATCAGCATCGAGAACACCTGGTCGGCCGCTGCGGCGTCGTCTACCTCGACCTTGAGCAGCATCCTTCTCGCGGGATCCATCGTGGTCTCCCACAGCTGCTCGGGGTTCATCTCACCGAGCCCCTTGAATCGGCTGATCTGCATGCCTTCCTTGGCGAGGTCGAGCGCTTCGCGCCTGAGATCGGCATACCTCTCGGCCGAAGCGGATTTCTTCCCGTAGGTGAGGTCGAAGCCCGGGAGCCCCACGATCTCGGCGAGCTTCGCGTAGGCGCGCTTGAGGCTGGCGTACGACGGCGAGCCGAACAGCCCTTCCGGAAGATCGAGGTGGGTTGCCGCACTGGTCTCGGTCTCGACCACCTTGACTCTGAGCCTGTCGTCGAGACGGTCGGTGACCGACAGCTGGTATCCGTTGACGGGAAGAGCCGCAATTGCCTTCTCGACGTCGGCAGCCGAGAGCGCGTCGGTCTCGACGAGGCGATGGTCGATCACGAAGCCCGCGGCTGTCGGGTATTCGCTCTCGAGCTTCGCCTGCCACGCCTCGAGGTCGGAGAGGGCGCGGGCAAAACGCTGATAGCGCGCCTCGGTGAAAGAGACGTCCTCTCCGTCGCGCGACGTGACGGTGATGTCTTTCACGCGCTCCCGGACGAGCAGCTCCTCGAGTTGGCTGTCCTTCTCGAAGTAGTGCTCCTGGTTTCCGAGCTTCACATGGTAGAGCGGTGGCACCGCGATGTAGATGTGGCCACGCTCGACGAGCTCACGCATCGTGCGATAGATGAACGTCAGGATCAGCGTCCGGATGTGGGCACCGTCCACGTCGGCATCCGTCATCACGATGATGCGGCCGTAACGGATGTTCTCGATCGAGAACTCGTCGCCGAAGCCGGTGCCGATCGCGGTGATCATCGCCTGGATCTCGGTGTTCGAGAGCACCTTGTTGATCCGGTTCTTCTCGCTGTTGATGATCTTTCCGCGGAGCGGCAGAATCGCCTGGTAGGTGCGGTCGCGCGCCTGTTTGGCGGAGCCGCCGGCGCTGTCGCCCTCGACGATGTACAGCTCGCAGAGGTCCGGGTCTTTCAGCGAGCAGTCGGCGAGCTTCCCCGGCAGCGAGGAGTTCTCGAGCGCGCTCTTGCGGCGCGTCAGCTCGCGCGCCTTCTTGGCAGCCTGTCGCGCTCGGGACGCGGAGAGGGCCTTGGTGATGATCTGCCGGGCCTCGGTCGGGTTCTCCTCGAGAAACTCGGCCAGCTTCTGGTTCACTGCCTGCTCGACGAGGCCCTTGACCCAGGGGTTGCCGAGCTTCGTCTTCGTCTGACCCTCGAACTGGGGGTCGCGCAGCTTGACCGAGATCACCGTGGCGAGGCCCTCACGGACATCCTCGCCCTCGAGGTTGTCTTCCTTGTCCTTCAACAGGCTCTTCTCGCGCGCGTACTTGTTCAGGGTTCCGGTGAGCGCGGCCTTGAAACCCGAAAGGTGCGTGCCGCCCTCCGTCGTGTTGATGTTGTTCGCAAACGAGAACACCGACTCGACGTACGACGTATTCCACTGCATCGCAACCTCCACTGCACCCTGCTCCGTCTCTCCCTCGAAATAGACGACGTGCTTGTGGACCGTGTCTTTCGACTCGTTGACGTACGAGACGAAGTCGCGGATCCCGCCCTCGTAGTGGAACTCCTGGGTCGTCCCCGCCGGCCGTTCGTCGCGCAGGATGATCCGGAGCGAACGCGTCAGAAAGGCTGTTTCGCGCAACCGCTGCGCGAGGGTCGAAGCGGAAAAGTCGGTCTCCTCGAAGATCTCTCGATCGGGAAGAAACGAGATCGATGTTCCGGTTCCCTCGGCCGGGCCCAGCTGTTCCATGTCTCCCTGTGGCACCCCACGGACGAACTTCTGGCGGTAGAGAAAGCCGTCACGACGCACTTCCGCGATCAGCCACTCCGACAGCGCGTTGACAACAGACACGCCAACACCGTGGAGGCCACCCGAGACCTTGTACCCCTCGCCACCGAACTTGCCGCCGGCGTGCAACTTCGTGAGCACGACCGTGAGCGCGGGAAGCCCCTGCTCCTCGATCATGTCAACCGGGATTCCGCGGCCTGCATCGACGACGGTGATCGAATCGTCTGGGTGGATGATGACGTCTACGAGGTTGTTTTGGCCGGCGAGCGCCTCGTCAACAGCGTTGTCCACGACCTCGTAGACGAGATGATGGAGCCCCCTGGGACCTGTCGTTCCGATGTACATTCCGGGGCGGAGCCGTACCGGCTCAAGGCCTTCGAGGACCGTGATGTCCTTTGCGGTGTAGTCTGTTTCGGTCACGCGGGTACTGCCGCCTTTCCAACGGTAAAATCCCTGCAAATAGAGCTTTTTATCTTGGAGAACAGTGTATCAGAAATGACGGTCGGCGGCGGCTCTTGCCAGACTCGCAGCGGCAGCTCGCGCGATCGTCCCACGCAGCTTCTCGTCGGTCATCGCGAGCGTGAGCTCATCGGCAAGAAGGCGGGTCGCGTCGTCGGCCACGGGACGGGCTACCGGTGTCGCATCCGCAACCGGTGCCGCCGGTGAGGGAACGGCCCCGGGAGCAAATCGGATTCCCGTGGGAGCCCCTTCGCCCACTGCCGCAGTGAGCTTCGCAAGGATCTCGTCGGCGAGGAGGCCTAGCTCGAACGCCCAGGTCGAGGAGCTCGCGGCCACGAGAAGCGTTCCGTCGCGCGCGATGCGCTGGGGCCAGGCGGCGCGTGAGATGGCGTCACCGACGGTGATGGGCCAGACGCGAACAACGTCGGCAAGAGCACCGGCATCGGGCACGCCCGCACCACGCAGCACGCCCCGCACCGAATCCTCGAGTCGCTCCATCAGGAAATCTCGACGCGGCCGGGAGTGACGCGAAGCAACTGCGCCGGTGCGAGGGGAAGCGCCTCGGTGCCCGTTGCAGTGACGATCGTCTGGCCGACCGCGCCGATCCGCTCGCTGAGAATACGGCGGCGGTTCTCGTCGAGCTCCGAGAAGGCGTCGTCGAGAAGCAAGAGTGGCGGCACCCGGCGGCGCAACGCAATCAGCTCGGCCTCGGCGAGGAGCAACGAGAGCACGGCGAGGCGCTGTTCACCCTGCGAGCCAAATGTCCGGAGGTCGCGCTCACTCGAGCGAACCGCAATCTCGTCGAGGTGGGGCCCGATACCGGTGATGCCTCTCTCGATGTCGCGGTCGAGGCGCTTCTCGAGAGCCGCGATCGTCGGTGGCTCGGCGGCGTAGCCGAGCAACGCGTCCTCGAGGCCGAGCTCGTCGGCCCTCTCGCCAAAACCTGGCTGCAGCAACTCGATCACGTCACGGCGAGATGCCGTCAGCATGGCCCCGAGGTCGGCGACCTGGGCCGTCCACGGTGCCAGCACATCGCGGTGCGAAAGTCCGAGCGAGACCCGGCGCAGTGCTGCGTTTCGCTGTCCTACGGCCGTCGCGTAGTCGATTGGAATGTGGGCGCGAGCGGGGTACAGGCGTGCAAGCGTGCGGTCGATGTAGGCCCGCCGTGCCGCAGGGCCACCCTTGACGATCGCGAGTCTGTCCGGTGTGAAGACCAGTGTCACGAGCTCGGAGCGCAGTTGCTCTGCCGAACGAAGTGCTGCGCCGTCGAGACGCGCACGCCGCGGCTCGTCGGCGGAGAGTCCCACCGCAACCGAGACGGGTGTCGGACCGCGCGTCCCGCTCAGTTCGATCCGGGCGGCCGTCGAGCCCTGACGGATCAGCTGTGTGTCGGAGCGCGTCCGGGGCGAGAATCCCTGTGTCCCGACATGCAGCGATTCAAGAAGGTTCGTCTTGCCCGACCCGTTCGCACCCGTCACGAGAACGAGGCCCGGCGCCAGGGCCAACTCGAGCCGGGCGTACGACCGGAAGTCGCGAAGCGTGACCGAAGCGACGATCAGCCTGCGAGCCTGATCGGCATGATCAGGTACCAGAACGAGTCGTCGGCAGACGTGATCAGGCCGGGCCGAAGCGGATTGATCAGCTTCAGCCGCACCGTCTCACCCCGCACCGAATCGACGCCTTCGGCAAGAAACTCGGCGTTGAAGCCAATCTCGAGAGGCTCGCCCGTGTAGGCGACCGGCAGCGATTCGGTCGTCTCACCAACATCCTGGCTCTGTGCCGAGATCGTCAACTCGCCTTCGGCAAATCGCAGTCGGAGCGGGGAGTTGCGCACTGCCAGCACGGCGGCACGACGAACAACATCGAGCAACTCGGCACGCGGAAGGTCTACCTCGATCTCGAACGACTCCGGCAGCAGCCGACTCACATCCGGGAACTGGCCGTCGATCCGGCGCGTGGTGAGCCAGGTGTCTCCCGTTCCGAAGATGACCGTGTTCTCGTTGACGGCAAGCTCGACCGTCTCGGTTCCAGCGGCGATCCGTGTGAGTTCGGTGAGCGCGCGAGCCGGGATGATCGCCTCGAGGTTGGGGCCCTCGGCCTCGAGTTCCGTCTCCTTGAACGAGAGCCGGTACGAGTCCGTCGCCGCCATGAGTAGGCGCTTGCCCTCGAACCGCACCTGGATCCCGGTCAGCACCGGTCGGGACTCGTCTCTCGAAGCCGATTTAGCGACCCGATCCACCGTCTCGAGCAGGGATGCGGATGCAATCGTGTGTCGAGCTAGATCGATGGCCGGCAGGCGAGGAAAATCCTCTGCGGCGAAGACGTTGAGCTTCGAGGAGTAGCTTCCACTCGAGATGTGGACGACCCCGTCGTCGGGCCGGTAGTCGATCGTCACCTCGGAGGCCGGAAGGAGCCTCGCCAGATCGACGAGGAGCTTGCCGGGAACGACGACGGCGCTGTCGCCCTCGATCTCCGCCGCCAGCGTCGTACGGAGCGACAACTCCATGTCGGTAGCCGCGAGTTCAAGAACGTCACCGCCCGGACGCAGGAGTACGCCCGAGAGAACCTGCACCGAGCCACGAGACGAAACAACCCGCGAGACGGTGGTGAGCGCTGCGACGAGCTGATCCCTGTCGCAAGTCACGTTGAGGCCCGAACCAACTGTTACGTCTATGCCACTCATTATTTAGAGAACCTCTTGTAGTAGTACATAGGGAGTGTGAATGACGGGGAGGACGACCTGGATCGGCTCTACACCGGCGTTTGCACGTGTTGATCGATTCGTGGACAAAGAGGACAGGTCCCACAGGGCGATGGCTCGATGGGACAGGACTCCACAGATCACCGGGCCTGCTTGATCCGGGTGGTGAGGTCTTGCACAAGGTTGTACACAGATCTATCCTCGGAAATCAGGCGTGAAATCTTGGTCGTCGCATGGATCACGGTCGTGTGGTCGCGGCCGCCGAACTCCTTGCCGATCTTCGGCAGCGAGGCGTCCGTCAGTTCGCGTGAGAGGTACATCGCTACCTGTCTCGGGTAGGCAACGGCCTGTGAACGGCGCTGACTGCAGAGCTCCAGCACCGAAAGCCCGAACCGATCCGAGACGGTCTCCTGGATTCGGTTGATCGTTACTACGGGGATCGCGCCACCGTCGGGGAAGAGGTCGCGCAGAACCTCTTCGGCGAGCTCGACGGTCAACTCCCTTCCCGTCAGCGACGAGAATGCGACCACCCGCGTGAGCGCGCCCTCGAGCTCACGGATGTTCGTGGAGACGCGGCCGGCGATGAAGGTGATCACCTCGGGATCGGCGATCTCGATCCAGTTGGTGGTTACTCTTTTGCGGAGGATCGCAATCCGTGTTTCGAGGTCGGGCGGCTGGATGTCGGTGATCAACCCCCACTCGAACCGTGAGCGCAGCCGTTCCTCGAGCGTTGCGATCTCCTTCGGAGGCCGATCGGAGGAGATGACGATCTGCCGGCCGGCTTCGTAGAGAGAGTTGAACGTGTGGAAGAACTCCTCCTGAATCCGCTCTTTCCCCTCGAAGAACTGGATGTCGTCCACGAGAAGGACGTCGTAGGTCCGGTAGCGCTGCTTGAACCCTTCGATGCGCTTGTCACGGAGCGAGTTGATGAAGTCGTTCATGAATGTCTCGCTCGTCACGTACCGCGTGGTGGCGCCCTTCGTGTGCTGGCTCACGTATTGCCCGATCGCCTGCATCAGGTGCGTCTTGCCGAGCCCCGTGCCGCCGTAGATGAAGAGAGGGTTGTAGGCCTGGGCCGGCGCTTCGGCCACAGCGAGCGCGGCGGCATGAGCGAAGCGGTTCGAGGAGCCGATCACGAAGAGATCGAAGGTGTACTTGGGGCTCGCGGGAGCAGACGCCGGGGTGGCTGAATCGGCGGTGGGGCCGGCAGCGACTTCTCCTGCCGGCTCGCTCACGTCGTTCCCGGGGTCGCGTACCGTCAGCGTGACGCGAATGTCACGGCCGAGGGTATCGCGTGCGGCCGCCTTTACGAAACCGAGGAAGTGACCCTCGATCCACTCACGCGTGAAATCGTTTGGAACGACGAGCGAGAATGCGTCGTCGCTGAGGTCACCTGCGGACGCATCGCCGAACCACGTAGCGTACGTCGTCTCGTTGAGGGCCTCCTGGAGTCGGCCCGAGACATCGTCCCACAGTTGTTCGGCGGTTTGCTCGACGGTGTACTCCATCCTTCGGGGCCTCCTCTCGTGGTCGGTCTCGCGGACGGCGAGCATAGCACCGTCTCGGCAAGGATCCCACTTGTCCGAAAGAGATCACTCTTTGAGCATAAAGCATTGTTTTGCAGGTATTTATGGGGATCCACATAGATATCCACACCTGTGGACAAACGGTCGAGGAGAGCCTTGGATGGCAACAACCCATCGACGTTCTGCAGCACTTTTACCCGCCCGCTGGTGCTTGATGCCTGTGGATAAGTCGGCGGGTGAGGACCTCATCTATACTGGCTCACCCATGTCCGCACGTTGCGGCCACGAATCGCCGACCGAGAGAGTTGTACTGTGAAACGTACGTATCAGCCAAACGTCCGACGCCGCAAGCGCAAGCACGGTTTTCGTGCTCGCATGTCAACTCGCGCCGGACAGATGATCCTGAAGCGCCGCCGCGCCAAGGGGCGCAAGCGCCTCTCCGCCTGAGCGCGCGTCCTGCCTGTGGAGCGCCGGTATCGCCTGTCACGGTCGAAGGACTTCGACGCGGTCTATCGACAGGGGCGGTCGGTCTCGACGCGCTATCTGACGCTGCACTGGTTTCCGCGTGAGGACGACCCGTCCGGCGAGCCGCGTCTCGGCCTTGCGGTGCCGAAGGCCGTCGGAAACGCGGCCGTCCGTAATCGGCTCAAGCGTCAGTTGCGCGAGACGTGGCAGGGTCTCGCCACGGACGTTCCCGTTGGCCGCGACTACGTCCTTGCGGCACGCTCCGGTGTCGCCGAACCGGCTGACACGCGCGGTCACGCCTGGCTCGTGGAGCAGGTGACCGAGGTGCTCGGCAAGGTGACAGCGTGAGAAACGCCGGCATCGCCCTCGTCCACGTCTGGCGGCATACATTCGGGCTGCTGACGCCGGCAGGTACGTGCAAGTTCCACCCGACCTGCTCGCAGTATTCGATCGACGCATTCCGTGCGCATGGACTGCTCAGGGGAGGCGCGCTGACCGGATGGCGGCTCCTGCGCTGTAACCCCTGGACGCACGGCGGCGTAGACCGGGCGGAGAACGCGCGGTTTGGGCGTCGGCAGAGCGAGACGGAGCGCCCGGCATGATCGTCCAGGTTTTTGGCCTTTCCAATCCGCTGCAGCCGCTCGAGCGCTTCCTCGAGTCGGCACTCATCTGGCTTCACGAGACGGTGGGCTTCTCGTGGGCCTGGTCGATCGTCGCCCTCACGATCATGGTTCGCGTGGTGCTCGTGCCGGTCACGGTCAAGCAGATCCACTCGATGCAGGCCCTCCAGGCACACGCGCCGGAGATGAAAGCGTTGCAGCAGAAGTGGAAGCACGACAAGCAGCGCCAGAACGAGGAGTTGATGAAGTTCTACAAGGAGAACAAGATCAACCCGGCAGCCTCGTGCCTGCCGATCGTCCTCCAGATTCCCGTCTTCATCTCGCTCTTCTACGTTCTCCAGGGCTTCACCAAGGATGTGCTTCCCCTCTACGGCGGCTCGGTGGACTGGCTTCACCTCGTGGACATCACGGTGCCGGTGAAGTACGGCTGGGGGCCTCTGCTCCTCGTCATCTACGTTGCGAGTCAGCTTTCCTCGTCGTACTTCATGTCCTCGACGATGCAGGGCGCCCAGCGGATCTTGCTGATGGTGTTGCCCGTGCTGTTTGTCCCCTTCATCCTCCATTTTCCTGCCGGACTGATGCTCTACTGGCTGACGACCAACCTGTGGACGACCGGGCAGGGGCTTGTCACGCGGAGGCTGATGCCCAAGCCCGAAGCGCCCGACAAGCGCAGTTCGCGGACTCCGGCGAAGGATGCGCCGCCCGAGAACGGAGCTGTTGAGAAGGGAAAGGCCTCTCCCTCTACACCGGCGCCCCGGCGCCCTCCCGTTGCCGGCCCCCCGCGGCGCCGTAAGCGCCCCTCGGGCGGCAGGAGCACGAAGAAGTGAGCGCCGACCAGATCTCGGTCGAGGCGACCGGCGAAACGGTCGGCGAGGCAAAATGGAGCGCCGTCCGTGATCTCCAGCGCCTCATTCCCGGTCTCGATCGCGAGGCGATCACGTTTCAGGTCGTCAGCGAAGGCGAGCGAGGGCTCCTCGGTGTCGGCTATCTGCCGGCGTCGGTCGTGGCTTCGGCGGCCGTTCCGGTCGTGGGTCTGCGCGGTGCAGGCGTGCCCGGCACAGACGACGGTGATACGAGCCAGGCCGGCATCGTTCGAGGGCTCCTCGAACGGATGATCGTGGCAAGCGACGCGGAGGCGACCGTCACCCTTGCCGAGGGAGGCGAGGAGCTCGTGGCGACGCTCGTAGGCACCGACCTCGGCGTGCTCATCGGCAGGAACGGGCAGACGATCGACGCGCTCCAGTACCTCGCGAACGCGATCTGTCATCGCACGCAGGGCGACGACCGGCTACGCGTCGTCGTTGACGCCGCCGGTTACCGGGCCCGTCGTGCAGCGACGCTCGAAGTAGCTGCTCGTGCTGCTGCCGAGCAGGCCGCCGCCACGGGCCACCGCGTGGAGCTCGAGCCGATGACCGCTGTCGAGCGTCGCATCGTGCACGAACTGCTGAAGGACGATCCCGACGTCGAGACCTCGAGCGAGGGCGCCGAGCCGACCAGGTTTGTCGTCGTCCTGCCGAGGCGGCCTGCGGACTGATCTGCTCCGGGTGCCGCAACCCGTCCTCGACCGATGGCTTGCCGCCGTCCTCGCCACTCCAGGCCTCACGGCCATCAAGGACCCTGCTCGTGCCCGCTCTGCCCTGCTCGACGATGCGCTCAAAGCGGCCGAGGTCGTTGCCGGCACAGCCGGTGCGATCATCGATGTCGGCTCCGGCGGTGGAACACCAGGAATTCCACTCGCCGCCGTGTTTCCCGACCGGCCCGTGACACTGCTCGAGGCGGAGCATCGTAAGTGCTCGTTCCTCGAGACCTGGCTGACGGATCTACCGAACCTGTCTGTTGTCTGGGGAAGAGCGGAAGAACAGGAGCTCGAACAGTTTGGCGTCGCCGTCGCCAAGGCGCTCGCGCACCCGCCGACGGCGGCCGAGTGGTGCCTGCCGCTCGTAGCCGAGGGCGGACTCGTTGTCCTGTGGGTTGGTGAGACGGCTGAACGCGCTCGTGTCGCTTGTGTCGCGGAGCAGATCGCCGGCTCGCTCGAGCCGTCGCCACCAGGGCTGATGGTGATTCGCAAGACGGGCCCTACCCCTGACCGTTTCCCACGCCGAACCGGTGTGGCGCAAAAACGCCCACTCGCATAGGACGAGAGCAATAGCCGCTGCCCTGGCTAGCCTGAAGGTGTGGCTGCCCGGGTGTATGCGATCGCAAACCAGAAAGGTGGCGTCGGCAAGACGACGACCGCCGTCAACCTCGCTGCCTGCCTCGCAGAGGCGGGCGAGCGTTGCCTGCTCGTTGACCTCGATCCGCAGGCGAACGCCACCTCGGGGCTCGGACGGCGCGCCAACGGCGTTTCGACCCACGACCTGCTCGACGGAGTCCCTCTCGGGGACCTCGCGAAGCCGACGGCATTTCCGAACCTGGATCTCGTGCCGGCGAAGCCCGAGCTCGCCGCAGCGGCCGTCCAGCTCTCGGCCCTCGAGGGTGGCGAGAGGTATCTCGCCGACGCCCTCAACGCCGCTGCGACCGATCCCTACGCGTTCGTCTTTCTCGACTGTCCCCCGGCGTTCGGCCCACTGACCGTGAACGCCCTTGCCGCCGCTGACCGTGTGATCGTCCCCGTCCAGGCCGAGTACTACGCGCTCGAGGGGTTGTCGCAGCTTCTCGGCTCGATCAACCTCGTGAAGGCACGCCTCAACCCACGCCTAGCCGTGGCCGGGATCCTGCTCACGATGGTTGACGGCCGCACCCGTCTCTCGGCGGAGGTGGAGCAAGAGCTCCGTCGGCACTTTGGTCACCTCGTGTTCACGACCTCTGTCCCCCGCTCGGTGCGTCTTGCAGAGGCCCCGAGCCACGGGCTACCTGCAATCGCCTATGACCGCCGTTCACCCGGCTCGGAGGCTTACTGGAAGGTGGCGATGGAACTTGTCGAGCGTCAATGACACACCTCGCCGTGGCCTTGGCCGCGGCCTCGAGGTACTGATCGGCGGAGCCGGTGAGGCCGAGCTGTTGCACCTGCCCGTCGAAGCGGTGCACCCGAACCCACGGCAGCCCCGCCGCCGCTTCGAGCCCGAGGCGACGAGTGGCCTCGCGGCCTCGATTCGCCATCAGGGAGTTCTTCAACCCGTGGTCGTGCGTCCTCGCGTCGAGGGTGGCTACGAGCTGATAGCCGGCGAACGGCGCTGGCGTGCGGCGCGTGAGGCCGGGGTGCCGACGATCCCGGCGGTCGTTCGCGACGTGGACGACCGCGATACTCTCCTGCTCGGTCTTGTCGAGAACGTCGCCCGCGAGAACCTGTCGGCGGTCGAGGAGGCCCGTGCGTACGCAGTCCTGATCGACGAGTTCGAGCTCTCCCTCGGCGAGGTGGCCGAGCGGGTCGGCCGTTCGAAGTCGTCCGTGTCGAACCGCGTTCGGCTGCTCGAGCTTCCCGAGGACGTCTTGTGGATGCTCGCTCGTGGTGACCTCACCGAGGGCCACGCACGGGCAGTGCTGGCGCTGCCCGACGACGACGCTCGCCGCCGGCTCGCGCAGCGGATCACCGAGGACGGGCTCACGGTCAGGGCTGCCGAGAAGGCGGCACAGGAGGGTGGTGCCCGCCGCCATCGCACGAGCCAGCCCGTTGACCCGGCCCTCGCAGACCGCGCCCGGAGCGCAGCGCAGAGGCTGACGGGTCTGCCTGCGAAGATCTCGGGCGGGAAGCTCGAGCTTCACTTCGGCGACGAGACCGGACTGGCCGAGCTCGTGGAGGCACTGGAGGCATTGCACTAGTCTCGGGACGGCAATCCGCCTGGCCTTGCGCCCGCGTTCGGTACACTCGGCGACCGCGGGCGATTAGCTCAGTTGGTTAGAGCGCCGCTCTGATAAGGCGGAGGTCCCTGGTTCGAATCCAGGATCGCCCACTTCCGAAACCCCTGCTCCGGCGGGGGTTTCTTTTTGCCGGCAGGAGCACCACCTTCTGTTTCGGCGCCGGTCAGCCCACCGTCATCCGGACGCAGCCAGACCTCCGTGGCCGAAACACCCCTACGGTCGATACACTGGGGTGAGGGCCAATGCGTGAGATGACCGTCTACGGGGTGAGCTTCGATCTGGTCGGCAAGCAGCCGATCGTCCTGTTGAAGACACGGGACGGAGACATGTACCTGCCTATCTGGATCGGCCACTCCGAAGCAGCCGCGATTCTCATGTGCCTCCAGGGAGCGGAACCATCGCGACCGATGACCCATGATCTTGCGACCACGATTGTCGCGTTGCTCGACGCAGAGATCCGGCAGATCGCCGTGACGGAGCTTCGCGAGAACACCTTCCATGCAAGGATCACGCTCGTCCAGAACGGGGCGGAGGTCGAGGTCGATGCTCGCACCTCCGACGCCATCGCGCTCGCTCTTCGCTGCGACGCCAGGATCTTCGCCGCAGACGAGGTGATCGAAGAGTCGGGCGTCCGGTTCGATGCGGACCAGGTCTCGCGCAGCCTGATCGGGCAGGAGTCGCTCGCCGACCTCGATCCCGCCGAGTTCAGGCGCTTTCTCGACACCGTTTCGCCCGACGAGTTTGCCGTGGAACCAGAAGGGTTAACGCCCGACGAGGAGGGCTAGTGCGCCGTCAGCTCGCTTCGAGCTCGGCTCGTGTCAGGGTAAGAAGGTCGGTGACGAGCCGGTCGAGGCCCGCAGCCGAGAGCCTCCCGTTGTTTGCTTCTGCAAGCGCCTCTCGCAGCCGTTGTTCCCGGTCGGGATCGAAGTTGTCGAGCCCGCGTTCGATCTTCAGCCCCCAGAGCTCCGTGACGAGGTCGAGCCGATGGTTGACGGCAGCCACGATGGCATGGTCGTTTTCGACGATTTCCGCCCGGATCTCGTCGAAACGGTCTTTCATACTGCCACCGCCACCACGAGGGCGGCCGCGTTGAAGCAGCCGTGCACGACCATGCCCGGGTAGACACTGCCGGTCTTCCAGCGAAGCCAGCCGAGCGTGACACCGAAGATCGAAAGGACGAGCAACCCGAGGACGAGGCCATGCGCGAGGCCAAAGGCAATGCCGGTCACGGTGATTGACATTACAGGGCCGACGAACTGGAGGAGGAGGCCCATTCCGAGGCCCCGGAAGAGGAGCTCTTCGACGATGGGCGCAGCCAGCACGACGACGACGGCGTTGGCAAAAAACGGTGCCGCGTGGGCGCCGTCCCATCCCGTGGGCACGAGCCCCTGTTCGCGCCCTGCATCGAAAACCGTGGACGCAGCGGCCGCGGCCGCGAGGATGACGCCCAGGGCAATGACCGCGAGGCCGGCTGCCCTTTTCGGCTCCGTTGGGCGCTCGAGAGCGAGCAACGGACGGTTCAGTCCTCCGGCGATCGCAACGGTGAGGACGAGCATGATCCCGTACTGGATCACACCGCCAAAGAAGGTAGACCACTGGTAGAGCAGATTCTCGCGCGGCGTACTACCGGTGAGTCGCGATGCGTACGACGCAAGGACGAGCAGCCCGACGAGGGTGGCCCAGGCGATGAGCCGTGCTGGCTGGCGGTCGTCCGACGGAGGTGGGGACCCCCTGTTTCCGTATCCGTTGGCTTCGCTCATGCTGCCTCTCTTCGTCAGGCTATCCAGTACCACAGAGCCCATCTGACCACAAAGATGGTGAGTGCTGCGCCCAGGCAGACTGCGGTGACGAGCGTGGCTCGCCTGCTCCGGACGAGAGTGGCTAGG